>PUMS01000408.1 GCA_003551485.1 Phycisphaeraceae bacterium
CCGGCGGCGGGAACCGCGCCGGCCGCCGTGGGATTCAGACCCGACGCTTCTTGCGCGGGCGGCAGCCGTTGTGGGGGATCGGGGTACGATCCTCCACAGCGCTGATCTTCAAGCCCCGCGACTGCAACGCCGTCACGGCCGACTCACGGCCCGAACCGGCGCCGCGGATGCGGACCTCGACCTCAGCCAGGCCCAGCTTCTTGACCTTCTCGGCAACCTCCTCGGCGGCGCGGGTGGCGGCGAAGGGCGTGCTCTTTCGCGAGCCCTTGAAGCCGATGGTCCCCGCCGACGCCCACGCGAGCACCTCACCGTTCATGTCGGTGATGGTGATGAGGGTATTGTTGAACGTCGCCTTGATGTGGGCAACGCCGCGGCTGACGTTTCGCCTGACTTTCCTGGTTTTCTTGGCCATGATCGGTCGGTTCCTCGAAGTTGCCGGCGCTGCCGGCCCGGCCCCGGCGGCACTGTGGCCCGGGCGCCGGCACTCGCCCATCGCATCAACCGGCGATGGGCGCGGGCAGCTCGCTTCGTCTGCGGCGGCCACGCCGCCGCCGCGGTGGGGGTTACAACTGCTGCGAGTCGGTCACGGTGCCCCGCACCGCCCCTGGGGCGGGCCTGCGGCCGGCACCGGGTGATGCACGCCCCCCCGGCCGACGCCGACGCGGCGGGCGCGCCGAACGGGGGCCGCGGGGGTCGGCACGATCCATTACTTCATGCCGCGCACGGACTTCTTGCCGGCGACGGTCTTGCGACGGCCCTTGCGGGTGCGGGCGTTGGTCCGCGTTCGCTGGCCGTGGGCCGGCAGGCCCATGCGATGGCGCAGGCCGCGGTAGCAGCGGATGTCGCGCAGGCGGCTGATGTTCTGGGCCACCTGTCGGCGAAGGGCGCCTTCGACCAGGTAGTTCTGGTCGATGAGGCCGGCGATCTGGGCGAGCTGGTCCTGGCTGAGCTTGTTGGCCCGGACCTGGGGGTCGATGTTCAGCTCGCGACAGACCTGCTCGGCATGGTGAGGGCCGACACCGTAGATGTAGCGGAGCGAGATACGAATCGGCTTGTTGTCGGGAATGTCGGTACCTGCGATACGGGGCATGGCGGTGTCCTCGATCGTGTGAGGTCAGCGTCGAAGGCTGTTGCGGGGTCCGGGGGTCCGGTACTTCCCGGGGGGGGTCAGCCCTGGCGTTGTTTGTGCTTGGGGTTGGTGCAGATCACGCGCACGACGCCCTTGCGGCGGATGATCTTGCAGTTTTCGCATATCCGTTTGACGCTGCTTCGTACTTTCATGGTCGCACCTCGCGGGGGAGCCGTGGGGCCGGGGGCCGGGTCGGGCCCGTGGTGGGGCCGGGTATCAACATCAACTTCTTCAATGGCGGTAGACGATGCGGCCCTTGGTCAGGTCGTAGGGGCTGATGTCCACCGTCACGCGGTCGCCGGGCAGGATGCGGATGTAGTGAAAACGCATCTTACCCGAAATCTGGGCCAGGATCAGGTGGCCGTTCTCGAGCTTGACCCTGAACATCGCGTTGGGCAGGGCATCAACGACTTCACCCTCGACCTGGATCTTCTCTTCTTTGGCCACGGTAATTCCTGTCCTGCCGCCGCCGCCGGCGCCCTGCCGGCGGCACGTGGCGGCATCCACGTTCAATCGTCGGTCACATCCCGTTGGTGAGCACGGTGGCGCCGTTGGCGGTCACGGCGATGGTATGCTCGTAGTGCGCCGACGGCTTGCGGTCCACGGTCTTGACCGTCCAGTTGTCGGCCAGTGTCTCGACGGCCTTGGACCCGAGGTTGCACATGGGCTCGACGGCGAGCACGAGCCCTTCCTGCAACTCGATGTCGTTTCGCAGCAGCTCGGGGCTGACGTAGTTGGGCACACTGGGCTTCTCGTGCATCTTGCGGCCGATGCCGTGGCCCACAAAGTCCTCAACCACACTCAGGCCGGCCCGCCCGGCGTAGTTCTGCATCAGCCGGGCGATCTGACTCCAGCGCCGACCCGGCCGCATGTGCTCCACGGCCAGGTCCAGCAGGTGGCGGGTGACCTCGCACAGGTGCTGCACCTCCGGTGCGACCCGGCCCACCATCACGGTGGTGGCCGAGTCGCCGCACCAGCCGTCGAGCTCGACGCCGCAGTCGATGCCGACGATGTCGCCTTCCTTGAGGCGGGTGTCATCGGCGATCCCGTGCACCACCGTCTCGTTGAGACTGACGCACAGGTTGCCGGGGAAGCCCTCGCCGGGCTTGTAGGTCGGGTAGTTCTTGAACAACCCGCGGGCGCCCGCAGCGGTGAAGATGCGGTAGCCCTCCTCATCGATCTGCCGCAGCGTGACTCCGGGCCTGCACATCTGCGCCCCCGTGGTCAGCACCTGGTGCACGCCCCGTCCCGCCGCCCGCATCCGTTCGATCTCGGCCCTTGATTTCAGGATCACCTTCATCTTGAACCCGAGCCGGCCGAAACCGCTCTCCAAAGCGGGGAACCGTCAATCATAACCACTTTCACCAGGATCGCCAACCCGCCCCGTCGGCGGGGCCTGACGGGCGTGCCAGACCACGGGGGCCGACCTGCCGGGGGGTGCCACGGGTGGCTGCTCCCGCAGTGCCTTGCCCTGTCCGCCCGGGGGACCGTCGGGCAATCAGCCATCGCCACCGGATGGAACCGACACCACCGGGCGACCGCGGGATGCGGGCCGGAGCCGCGTTCCGCGGTCGCCGCGCTCAACCGTGGATGCCCCGGATGCGCGGCCCGCGGCCGGAGCCGGTGCCGCCGAGGAAGCCCTGGTAGTTGCGCATCAGCAGCGCCGCCTCGATCCGCTGGACGAAATCGAGCATCACGCTGACCACGATCAGCAGACCCGTGCCGCCCAGGAACGTCGTCACCAGGAAGTCCACATCCCAGAACTTGGCCACCAGCGTCGGGATGACGGCGATCACCGCCAGGAAGCCGCCGCCGACGTAGGTGATCCGCTCCATCACCGTCTCGAGGTACTCGGCGGTGCGCGGCCCGGGCCTCAGCCCCGGGATGAAGCTGCCATGATCCCGCAACTGCGTCGCCATCTCCTTGGGCTGGAACTGCACCGTCGTCCAGAAGTAGGCGAAGAAGTAGATCAGCCCGATGTAGAGCAGGATGTAGAGCACCCCGTCCATCTGGAGGTTGCGCTCCAGGAAGTTGATCGTCGCGCTGGTGCCCTGGAACTGGCCCTGGATCATCGACAGCAGGAACGAGGGGAAGATCATCAGCGACGAGGCGAAGATGATCGGCATCACGCCGCCGTGATTGACCCGAAGGGGCAGGTAGCTTCGCTGCCCGCCGTAGACCCGCCGCCCGCGGGTGTGCTTGGCCTGCTGGATGGGGATGCGGCGCTGGCCCTGGGTGATGATCACCGCCCCGGTCACCACCCCGAGGAACGCCGCGGTGAGAAAGATCACCGAGTCCAGCGAGTAGCGGGCATCGGCATCGGTCAGCGAGAAGTTGTTGCTCACCATCTCGATGGCGGTGGGCATCTGCGCGATGATCCCCGCGGCGATGATCAGCGAGATGCCGTTGCCGATGCCGTATTTGTCGATCTGCTCGCCGAGCCAGACCAGGAAGATCGTCCCGGCGGTCAACCCGATCACCCCGCAGGCCCAGAAGGTGAGGGTGCCGGCGTATTCCGAGACGACGATCCCCTGACGTTCCATCAGCCCCAGCCAGAAGAAGGCCTGCACCAGGCACAGGCCGACCGTCAGGTAGCGGGTGTATTCGGTGATCTTCTGCATCCCCGCCGGCCCCTCGCGCTTCAGCGCCTGGAGGCTGGGCACCACCGAGGCCAGCAACTGGAAGATGATGGCCGCGGAGATGTAGGGCATGATGCCCAGGCCGAAGATCGTCGACTGCGACAGCGTACCGCCGGTGAAGATGCTGACGTAGGTCAGCAGGTTCCCCGCCGCGCCCTCCTGCGTGCGCTCGGCCCAGCGCGCCAGCTCGGACTGGTCGACCGCCGGCAGCGGCACGAAG
>PUMS01000080.1 GCA_003551485.1 Phycisphaeraceae bacterium
GATCCGGGCATCGGCAAGTCGACGCTGCTGCTCCAGGCCGCGCAGCGAATCGCCGCCGGTGGGCAACGCGTGCTCTACGTCACCAGCGAGGAATCGGCCCAGCAGACGCGCCTGCGGGCCGAGCTGCTGGGCGCGGTGGCCGATGAGCTGTTCGTACTGGCCGATACGAACCTGGCCCGGATCATCGAGCAGGTCCGCCGCGCCCAGCCCAGGGTGCTGGTGATCGACTCGATCCAGATGATCTACAAGGGCGATGTCGATTCGGCGCCCGGCAGTGTGGGTCAGTTGCGTGCCTGCGCGATGGACCTGGTGTACCTGGCCAAGCTCAGCGGCATCGCCGTGCTGCTGGTGGGCCACGTGACCAAGCAGGGCCAGCTTGCCGGGCCGAAGCTGCTGGAGCACATGGTCGACACGGTGGTCTACTTCGAGGGCGACCGCTACCACAGCCACCGCATCGTGCGTGCGGTGAAGAACCGCTTCGGCGCCACACTCGAGGTGGGCCTTTTCGAGATGGGCGATGCCGGCCTTCGCGAGGTGCCGGATGGCGCTGCGCTGCTGGCGGCGGAGTACCACCACGGGGGCGATGGCGAGGGCGCGGCGGTGAGGCCGGGCAGCGTGATCTGCCCGGTGCTCCAGGGCACGCGCTGCCTGCTGGTCGAGATCCAGGCCCTCACTGCCACCGGCTTCCTGGGCAATGCCAAGCGAAAGACCAGCGGCCTGGATGCCAGCCGCCTGGCCATGCTGATCGCCGTGCTGGAGAAGCACGGCGGGCTGAAGCTGGCCGACCAGGACGTGTTTGCCTCGAGCGTGGGCGGCATGAAGGTGGCCGAGCCCGCCGCCGACCTGGCCGTCGCCCTGGCCATCGCCGGGGCCCACTACCGCCGCGGGCTGGGGTCGAAGCGCGGCGGGGTTTGCGCTGTGGGCGAGGTGGGCCTGGGCGGCGAGGTGCGCCACATCCACCGCATGGACCACCGCCTCAAGGAAGCCACGCGCCTGGGCTTCAGCACCGTCCTGTGTCCCCCGCTGCGCGGCGCCACCACGGTCGCCACCCCGCCGGGTTGTGAAATCGTCCCCGTGCGAACGGTCGGCGAGGCGGTGGCGCTTCTGGCATGAAGATCACCCTTGGCCTTTGAAAAACGGCCCCGGAATGCGTGTCCCGGAGCGCGGCCGTCTCGGCCGCGTGCCCGGCTGCGGACCTGGGGGCGGCCGGGACGGCCGCGCTCCATGACCCGACACAGGCATCCCCCGTGCCGCGATTTTCACTGTCGTGTGCAGCGCAGCATCGTGGGACACTGCGGGGAAAACCCGGCTTCCCCTCGCTCCAGGAAAGTGCCGGCAGGGGCCCTGGCCGGGTCATCCGGCGGTGGTCTTCCCGGCGTTGCCGGCTTTGGCGGCCGGGGTGGATTGTTTCGTCGTGACGCCGAACTTGGGGCAGAGGGAGTTGAGGATGCAGTGTTCGCAGTCGGGGTTGCGGGCGGTGCAGGTGTTGCGGCCGTGGGTGATCAGCAGGTGGGCCAACAGCGTCCAGCGTTTGCGTGGGAACAGGGCCATCAGGTCGCGTTCGATTTTGGCCGGGTCGGTGTGGGTGGTCAGGCCGAGCCTGCGGGCGAGGCGGGCCACATGGGTGTCGACCACGACGCCGACGTGGGTGTCGAAGGCGTTGCCGAGCACCACGTTGGCCGTCTTGCGGGCCACGCCGGGCAGGGCGGTCAGTTCCTCCATGGTGCGGGGGACCCGGCCGTGGTGGTCCTGAACGATCTTGCGGGCGGCCTCTTTGAGGTTGCGGGCCTTGTTGCGGTAGAAGCCGGTGCTCTGGATGAGCTTCTCAAGCGCGGCCGGCTCGGACCCGGCCAGGGCCTGGGGGTCGGGGTAGGCCCTGAAGAGGGCGGGGGTGACCATGTTGACGCGCTTGTCGGTGCACTGGGCCGAGAGGATGGTGGCCACCAGAAGTTGGTAGGGGTTCTGGTGGTCCAGGGCGCAGCGGGCATCGGGGTAGAGCTTGTGCAGGCGCTGATAGATGGTGGCCGCGCGGCGCTTGAGGGCGGGATCGGCAGGGGCATCGGGCCGGGCCGGGGTTTTGGGAACGGGGTCGGCCTTGGCCGCCGCGGGCTGGGTGGAAGCGCGTTTGGATCGGGATGCGGGGCTTCGCTTTGCCATGGTGGGAGCATTGTAAGCCGCCGCCGCGCTGCCGGAGGCGGGCCCTCGGACCCCCGGCGGGTTGTGGTGCAGGCTTCCAGCCTGCCCTGAAAATCGCCGGGAGCGGGCTGGCAGGGAGCGCGGCCGTCTCGGCCGCATTCGGGCATGCGGACCCCGGAGCGACCGGGACGGCCGCGCTCCGTGACCCGGGCGCCAGTGGCACCCGAGCGCCGGGCACCATTGTCGCGGCAGGCTGGAAGCCTGCACCACAACGACGCGGTGACGAGGCCGCCGGCGGTCGCGCGGGCGTGTCGCGGCCGGCGTGGGGCCGCTATGCTTATCGCGGTCATGGGTGATTCACTTTCCACACACGGTCGTCGTCTGGATGTGGGGCGGGTCGGCATCGGGCGGGATGAACTGCCGCCGTTCGAGACCGGGCCGATCGACCTGCAAGGCTGGTTCGATCCCGACCGCCGCGCGTTGCCGCTGGAGTTGGAGATCGGCTCGGGCAAGGGCACGTTCCTCATCCAGCAGTCGCGGCTGTGCCCTCAGGTGAACTACATCGGCATCGAGTACGCCCGCGCCTTCTGGCGCCACGCCGCGGATCGCTGCCGGCGCCACGGGCTGCCCAACGTGCGGCTGGTGCATGCCGAGGCCGACTTCTTCATCCGCAACTACGTCCCCGCTGCAGCTTTCCGCTGCGTTCACATCTACTTTCCCGACCCCTGGCCCAAGAAGCGCCATCACAAGCGGCGGCTGATCCAGGCCCCTTTCCTGCGCTCGCTGCATCGCGTGCTGCAACCGGGCGGGACCATCCGGCTGGCCACGGACCACGAGGGCTACTTCACCTGGATGACCGAGCACGCCGCGCAGGTGGTTGAACTGTTCGACCGACTGCCCTTCGACACGCCGGCTTCGGCCGGTGAGGGCGAACTGGTGGGCACCAACTTCGAGCGCAAGTACCGGCGTGAAGGGCGGCCCTTCTTCGCCATGGTGCTGACCCGGCGGCCGGCGGCGGCGATCAGTGCCGGGTGAGGGTTGCGCGGTGAGCCCGCCGCGCTGAATGCGGCGCGGGGGCGGCGCAGCGGGGCATGGCATGCATCTGCCGGGGCGGGTCAGACCGCGCTGCGGTTCTGGTCGATCAGGCGCTTGACGAAGTTGGGTGAGGCGATGCCCTTGACCTCGATCTCGACCCGGCCCGAGCCGGCGCTGGCGATGGACAGGTCGCCGACGTTGAGCAGCCGCTGGGTCAGCGACTGGCGGATCTGGATGTTGCGCACCGCGCTGTGGCGGACCTCGTTGGTGTGGCGTGAAAGGATGCCCCGGCGAAGGGTGCAGCGCTGCTCGGTGACGATCAGCGTGGTGCCCATCAGCGCGATGTACCAGATGCCGAAGAGCAGCACACCGGCGGCGGTGGCGATCCAGCCCCAACTCAGGTCGATGATCGGCCCGGCGATCATGGCCGCGAGGATCAGCAGCGACAGCACCGGCCGCTTTCGCACCATGGCGGGGTGACGGCGATAAAGCATCTGTTCGTTTTCCATCTGCGGCTCCCAAGCATAGGCCCCGCCGTGCCCCGGCCCTGGCCCTGACGCCGGCCACGGGTTGGGCATCGGCAGGGCGGCCAGTATACCCGGCCACTGCCAGCGGGGACCGGGGACCGGGGACCCGGGGGTTGCGAGGGCGAACGCATGTAGCACAGAGGGTGGCATGGTCAGCGGCCTTCCGGAGGCGTCCGCGGGCCGATGGCCATGAGCGATGCGCTGGGACGCCGAATATCGCCCGGAATCGCCGTATCTCAGGCATGGCCATCGGGCGAAGACGCCCGCTGACCATGCCACCCA
>PUMS01000421.1 GCA_003551485.1 Phycisphaeraceae bacterium
GCTTCGGCCGCATCGGCCCGCACAAGTGCATGATCGTGGCCCACAACAAGGGCCGCGACACGCGCGAGCGCATCGCCTGCAACTTCGGCATGGCCCACCCCGAGGGCTACCGCAAGGCCCTTTTGAAGATGAAGCTGGCCGGGAAGTACCGCCTGCCGGTGGTGTGCCTGATCGACACACCGGGGGCCTACCCCGGCATCGGCGCTGAGGAGCGCGGGCAGGCCGAGGCCATCGCCGTCAACATCATGGAAATGAGCCGGCTCAACGTGCCCATCGTCAGCCTCATCATCGGCGAGGGCGGCAGCGGCGGAGCGCTGGGCATCGGCGTGGCCGACCGCGTGGCGATGCTGCAATACGCCTGGTACAGCGTCATCTCACCGGAAGCCTGCTCCTCAATCTTGTGGAAGAGCGGCGAGCAGATGAGCCGCGCCGCCGAGGCCCTCAAGCTGACCGCGGCGGACAACCTCGAACTGGGCACCATCGACCACATCATTGAAGAACCGCTCGGCGGCGCCCACCGCAACCCGGCACTGACCATGGACCGGGCCGAAAAGTGGATCACCCAGGCCCTGCGCGAGCTGCGCCGCTACAAGCCCGAGAACTTGGTCCGACGCCGTTACGACAAACTCCGCGCCATGGGCCGCTACACCGAAGCAAAGCAGGGTGGGTAGAGCGAGGTCTTACGAGCGACGGCTTCGACAGTGCTCCGGGCTGAGCGCACCATCCCCCGGCGTGAGCAGGTCCCGCGCCACAAGGTCGCAGAACCCTCGCGTCTGGCGCAAAACGGGGACCGATATCCTCCATATAACAGACCGGGAACGGTCACACACCCAGCCCCCGTCCCCCCCGCGGGGCCGCGTTACAATCCGGCCATGGCAGGCAAACTTCCCGAGACGATCATCGCCCGCTTCGCCCCCAGTCCCACCGGGTCACTGCACGTGGGCGGGGCGAGGACGGCGCTTTACAACTGGGCCCTGGCGCGGCAGCGCGGCGGGCGGTTCATCCTGCGCATCGAGGATACCGACGTACGTCGCTCAACCCCCGAGGCCACCCGCGGCATCCTGCGCGACCTGGCCTGGCTGGGCATCGACTGGGATGAGGGGCCCGATGCCGATGCCGCCGACCCCCACGACCTGGCCACGCAGCGCGGCGGGCGCGGCCCCTACTTCCAGAGCCAGCGCCAGACCCTCTATCGTGAACACCTGCAGAAGCTGATTGACACCGGCCGCGCCTACAAGTGCTTCAAAACCCCCGCCGAGCTCGATGCCCAGCGGCGGCAGGCCCGCACCGAGGGCCGGCCGGAGAAGTACGACCCGACCGAATCGCTCAACCTCAGCCGCGAGCAGATCGCCGCCCTCGAGGCCGAGGGCCGACCCTACGTCTACCGCTTCCGCATGCCCGACACCGACATCACCATCGCCGACCTGGTGCTGGGCGAGGTGACGATCCGGGCCGAGGAACTCGAGGACTTCATCATCTTCAAGAGCAGCGAGGCCGGCGGCGGGCCGACCTTCCACTTCGCCAACGTCGTGGACGATGCAGCCATGGGCGTGACACTGGTGCTGCGGGCCCAGGAACACCTGATGAACACCCCGCGGCACGCCGCGCTGTTCGATGCCCTGGACCTGGCGCGCCCGGCCTGGGCCCACGTGCCGCTGATCTTCAACCCCGACGGCTCGAAGATGAGCAAGCGCGACAAGGCCAAAGCCGTGCGGGCCGCGGCGAAGAAACGGCTCGATGCCGAACCCGCCCGCGGCCCCGGCCCCGCCGCGCTGGCCGAGGCCGCGGGGCAGCCCACCGCCCGCGTCGAAGCCTTCATCCGCGGTGAGAGCGATGACCTGGACACCGCCGTAGCCCTGGCCGGTTGCGTGGAAGTGAAGCTGCCCGAGATCGACGTGGCCGACTTCCGCGCCAGCGGCTACCTGCCGCAGGTGCTGTGCAACTACCTGGCGCTACTGGGCTGGAACCCCGGCGGCGATGTCGAGCGGTTCGACACCGCGTTCATCATCGAGCATTTCGGCATCGAACGCATCGGCCGGTCCAACGCCCGCTTCGACCGCGACAAGCTCTTTCGTTTCAACGCCGACACCATAGCGGCGATGGCCTTCGAGCCGTTCCGCGATGCGCTGCGGGCACACTTCGAGGCTTACCGGCCGCAACTCCTGGCGAAACTCGATGGCAACCGCTTCGACCTGTTCGCCCGCGCCTACCACCCCCGCAGCCGCACGCTGGATGAGCCGGCGGAGCTGGCGCGCTTCCTGTTCATCGAAGATGAGCAGGTGCAATACGACCCCAAGGCGGTGGCGAAGGTGCTCCGCCGCAACGATGGCGAAGGCCTGAGCGTCCTGCGCCGGCTCGAGGCCGCATTGAGCGGCTGCGATGACTGGTCTTCGGCCGCGCTGGAAGCATGCGTGGCGGCCTTCGCCAAGGAGCACGGCCTGGGCATGGGCAAGGTCGCCCAACCCCTGCGCGTGGCCGTGACCGGCACCACCGTCAGCCCCGGCATCGGCGACACCCTCGAACTGCTCGGCCGCGAGTCCACCCTCACCCGCCTGCGCCACTGCCAGTCCGCCTGCGCCCAGCCGGCGTGAGCCAGCTGCCCGCCGGAGAGCACGCCAGGTCCACACGCGCCCTGCGTCTGGGCCCTCGTCCCAACCGCCCTGAAAAGTATTCCGTCTCCCCCGGGAGAGGGCTGAGGTGAGGGCAGACACGCTCGCCGCGTGCGAACCTGCCCTCACCCCCCGGCCCCTCTCCCGGTCCGCTGGGAGAGGGGAGTGGTTGCCCACCCGCCTCACGGCCGCTCCCCTCGGCCGGCTCGCGTGGGCCGTTGTCCCGTCCGGGCCGGATGCGCCTATAATGACCGTGTCAGGCCCGGCGCGGCGGGCGGTGTCCGCCGTGGTGGGTTGCTCTTTGACAATTGGGGCCGATCGGTATCGACCGGACAAGTGGGTGTTGTCGTGGCGCGTCGAGGTTGCACGTTGGCCTCGTAAAACAGCGTGCACACTTATAAATGCCAATGACGACTCCGTCATCGGTCGGGTCGGCTTCGCGCCGGCCCGTCTGGCCGCCTAAAGTGCGGCCGCGTCCCGTGTCTCCTCGCCTGCGGGCGGCACGGGGCGACAAACCAGCAGGCTCGCCCAACGGTGACGCCTTGGCGCCCGCGGGTTAAACCTCACCAGGGCTGGGCGGTGCGGAGGCTGTCGATGGCCGCCGCCCCGCCGAGATCAAAGCATCGACTACACGCGTAGAAGCGGCAACATTCCTGTCACGGGACGGGGGTTCAATTCCCCCCGGCTCCATTGAAAAGGCCCGCCCGGAGCGGGCCTTTTCAATAGAACAGTTGAGCAGGAGAAAAGTAGGACTGTAGACAGCAGAGACCCCGATTTGCTCTGCAACCTTCGCCCTGTCAACGGCTTGCTCAACGGTGGTCTCCTGCTCTCCTGTTCGACGCTCTTTCCTGGCGCAGCCCAACCATATCATGGGGTACTGTCCGAAGTGGCCGTTGCGGCGGCGGATATCGCTTGCCACGTCGTAGCCGCAGGCGAAGACGGGCAACCGTCCGCGCCCGCGCGGCGAACCTCGTCTTGGCAAGCCATTGCGCTCTTGCAGCCGCAGGCGAAGACGATCGCTGGTCGGCGCATGTGGCAAACAGATGCAGTCGCATCGCAGCCGCATCGCGGTGGCTTACTGAGGTTCCAGCATGTTGCGTGCCAACGTCACATTGTCCCAGGGGTAGGGCGCATGACACGCGCCGCGGGTTGCCTTTGTATCCAGAGAAGGCTGGGTGGCATGGTCAGCGGCTTCCGGGGGGGTGTCCTTAGCCGATGGCCATGCGCCCCCGGGAGTTTCGGACGCCCCGAGCGCCTTGCAGCCTCGCATGGCCATCGGGCTGAAGACCCCCGGAAAGCCCGCTGACCATGCCACCCCCGGGGTTGCCTGCCCGCGGTGCGTGTCATGCACCC
>PUMS01000350.1 GCA_003551485.1 Phycisphaeraceae bacterium
GCTCTTGCAACCAGGCCGGCGCCGTCACCCATGTCATTATTGCAGGCGCCAGAGACGCCCAGGAGACGGCCGCAGAGGCCACCGAGGCTGCGAAGCGTGCGTGCGGTTACGGACATGTCGGACCCTCCAGGTTCAAAGACGAATCACCACCGCAACGGCGAATGCCGTGCGGACGCGGCTGATAGGGTGAAAGCAAACGCCCGCGGTCACCGCGGACGCATCACGACGGGAAAGCAGCACCCGCAGTTTCGCAGCAGGCTCGATCTGCCCGGTCCCGCGACAGGGGACCGAGCGTGTTCGGTAAGCAACGCAACACACTGAATGCTCTCCGGCCGGGCTGCGGACATGAGGCCCGGCCATACTACATACCCACCCGTCCCGACGACCATCCGCCGATCCTTTGCGGCATGTCTGACGGTCACACGGGCGATCGAGCCACGCGATGTTATGCATCCATTATACGGTTGCGAGCCACCGCGCCAACCCCTCCCGATCTTTCCGTACAGGGATATTCTGACATCCATAAGACCAAAGGTATTGCACGGGAGCGCGGGATGCTGGAAGGTCTTTCGCTGGTGCTGCGCTTCCGGGCCAGGCAATCCGCGGCAGACCGTGTGATTTGCCACGGCGGTCATCCTGCCGCCTGAAGCAGCCCACCTCCCACCGAGGGTGGTCCGCCCGCTGGTCGGGGGCAGCGGGGGCAGGGGGGGTCAGGGGGGTGTGCCCACGTCCAGGCAGCGCAGGGTCGTCAGGTCGCGGACCAGCAGCCGGTCGCCGGCCAGGGCCATGGGTCCCCAGGATTCGTGGCCATCGAGCACCCGAGCGGTGGCCAGGGGGCGGTAGGCTTGCGTGGACAGTTCGGCGATGGTGAGCTGGCCGTGGTCGTCCATCAGGTAGATCAGGTCGCCGGCGATCAGCAGGGGGCCGATGCCGAAACGGGCGCGCGGGCCGCTGGCCCACACGATCCGGCCATCGAGGTCCAGGCAGATGAGTTGACCGTCGGGCCGGATGCCGAACAGGTGCCCATCGCGGTAGATCGGTGTTTGCTGCGTGGCGCCGAACTGCTCGGCGGTCAGCCGCCAGAGCACTTCGGTGCGGTAGGCATGGCCCCGGCCATCATCGCCACCGTTGCCGTGGCCTTCGCCACCTTCAGCGTCGGCGGCGGGGCGGATGTGCATGAGCATGCTCCCGGCGTTGTACCCGCCGCTGAGGAATACCAGCCCGGGTCCGACAACGACGGGTGAAGCGATGGTGGCGATGGGGACGCGCCACTCATCGGTGTGCCAGAGCAGTTCGCCGGTCTGGGCATCGACGCCGGCGACCCCGCCATTGCCGCAGTAAAGGTACATCCGCCGCCCATCGAGTTCCATGGGCACGACCGAGACGTGGGTCATCGACCAGCCCATGGGGTTGGGCGTGGTCCAGATCGGATCGCCGCTGTGCAGGTCGATGGCCGTCATCAGCACCTCCGGGCCCGCCGGCGCGAGGATGACGCGGCCATCATCGATCAGGGGACACTGGCCGGCGTACCAGGGCGGCACGGTCGTGCCGAACTGCCTGGCCATGTCGATGAACCACTTGAGTTCACCGGTGATCGCATCGACGGCCATGACGTGGCACTTCGGGCCGAGACTGACCACCACGCCATCGGCCACGGCGGGCACGGTACGGGACATGCCGTGCGAGCGCTTGATCCGCACCGGGTAGCTCTTTCGCCAGATTTCGCTGCCATCATCGAGCGACAGGCATCGCAGCGCATCGGCCTGGGCCTCGGCATCGTAGTCAATCAGGTAGACGCGGCCGTTCCAGACGGCGGGCGCAGCGTAGCCTTCGCCGACGTCCAGGTGCCAGACGCGGCGGGGGCCGTCGGCCGGCCAGGAGCGTGCCAGCGCTGCCGTGGGCTCGATCCAGCCGCTGCCGTGGGGGCCGCGGAAGCCGGGCCACTGCCCGCGGTCCTGGCCCGGCTCGCCGGGGCCGGGCTCGAGGTGGGGCGTGATCGGGCCCGCCGCGTCCGCATCGGGCTCGAGTGCGGCGGCGGGGTGGTCGAGCGGCACGCGCCAGGGCGCGGGCGTGTCGCCGCGATGGACGGCCCAGAGGATCAGGGCCAGCGCGGCAAGCAGCGCGGCGGAAAGCGGGGCGACGATGTCCCACGATGGCCGCATGGCTGCCTTTCAATGGCCGGGGGCGGTCAACGGCACGGATGGACGGTTCAGGATCATTTTATCCGACTGTCCAGTGTGATACAATCTTATGCCCATGAACCGCACCCACCCCCTGCCGCCGACCGATCGTGCCGCCGGCCCCGCCGCGCACGGCATCGCGCCGGTTCCCCGCAGGCCCCCACCCATCGCCGCCAGCACGCTGATGCCACTGCTGCTGATCGCGATGCTGGCGGCGTGCGGCGATGAGCAGGCGGCTGGGCCGCCGTCAGAACCTGCCGACACCGCTACCGACGTCGCCCTCACCACGCCCGCCGACTGGCCGGTGTGGCGCAGCTCGCCCGCCATGGCCGCGGGGGCCGAGGGCCGCATCAGCGGCCGCCCGCTGCTGCTCTGGCACCGGCAGGTCGATGACGAGGCGCTGACCGCGCCGGTGGTGGCCGGGGGCGTAATCTACGTCGGCTCGGGTTCGGGCCACCTCCATGCGCTGCGGCTGGCCGATGGGCGGACGCTCTGGCGCATCGCCGTCGGCGATGAGCAGCGCCCACGCGCCGTCGAGGCGCCGCCACTGGTCCACGACGGCACGGTCTACATCGGCGGCGGCGATGGCGTGCTCTACGCCTTCGATGCCGCGACGGGTGAGAAACGGTGGCGGCACGCCACGGAGGAGCGCATCCACGGCTCGGCCAACGTACACGTGGACGCCGAGGGCCGGGCGCGCATCATCGTCGGCAGCTACGACCATCACCTTTACGCGGTGGATGCATCGACGGGCCGGCGGCTGTGGATGGTCGAGAGCGATCACTACGTACACGGCTCGCCCGCGGTGGCTGGTGACAGCATCGTGTTCGCCGGCTGCGATGGCGTGCTGCGCGCGGTCGATGTGCAGGAGGGACAGTCGCTCTGGCAGCGCGACCTGGGAGCGCCGATCATCGCCACCCCGGCCCTGGCCGACGGGCGGGTGGTGGTCGGCCACCACGGCCAGGCGGTCGTGTGCCTCTCGATCGACGATGGCACGGAGCACTGGTCGTACGACAAGACGGACGATGCGTTCTTCTCCAGCGCTGCGGTCGGTGGCGGCGTGGCGGTTGTCGGCGGACGCGACCGGGCACTGCACGCGATCGACCTGGACAGCGGTCGGCCGCTGTGGCGCTACGAAACCTCGGCCGGTATCGACAGTTCACCGGTGATCCTCGGTGACCGCATCGCCGCCGCGTCCGATGATGGCCGGCTTTACCTGCTGACGCTTCGCGGCGGCGAGGTGACCTGGCAATACGATGTGGGCAACAAGGTCAGCGGCGGCCCGGCCCTGGCCGGTAACCGGCTCCTGGTGGCGACCGCCGGCGGCGCCCTGTTCTGCTTCGCCCCCCCGGAAGCAGCCCCCCGAAAGTAGCCCCCGCCCCCGGAAGTAAGACCCGCCCCCGGAATTAGCCCCCGGCCCGCCGCAAGAAGTCCGCAGCCTGCCCAAGGTGGCTGCCGGAAGCTGCAGCGGGCCACGCGGGCCGAGTCTGCCCGCCGCGCTGGAGTGCTTGCGTGAAGGCGATGTTCCTGATTCCCGGCACCGGCGACTTCCACTGCGGGAGCTGCCTGCGCGACCACGCGCTCATGCGGGCACTGCGTGCTGAAGGCTGTCACTGCCGTGCCGTGCCGCTGTATCTGCCCTGGGTGACCGACCACACGGGCGATGCGGCTGGTGATGACGGCGATGACGGCGGCGCCGGCCGGCAGCGGATTTTCTTCGGCGGAATCAACACGTTCCTCGATGCCACGACCCGCTGGTCGGCTCGCCTGCCCGGGCCGCTGCGCCGGGCGCTGGATGCGGCCGCACTGCTGCGCTGGACGGCCCGCTTCAGTCACTTGACGCGGCCGGCGGATGTGGGCCGGCTGAGCGTGTCGATGATCGAGCACGCGGCTCAAGCGCACGGGCACGAGATCGAACGGCTCGCCCGCTTCATCGAGCGCGATGGCCGGCCCGATGTCCTGTGCCTGAGCAACAGCATGCTCATCGGCATCGGCACCGAACTCGGCCGGCGGCTGGAGCGGCCGATCGTCTGCTCGATGCAGGGCGAGGATGCGTTCATCGACCAGTTGCCCCAGCCGTGGCGCGATCAGACGTGGGCGGCCATCGCAAGGCGGGTGCCGCAGGTTGCGGGATGGATCGCGCCCAGCCGCTTCCACGCCGGGCAGATGGCGCAGCGACTGCGATGCGACCGGTCGCGGATCGAGACGGTGTACAACGGCATCGCACCGCCGGACGATGGCATCGCCGAGGCGCCGCCGGCGAGAACCCCGACCATCGGCTACCTGGCGCGGATGCACCCGAGCAAGGGGCTTGACCGGCTGATCGATGCGTGGATCGCGGTGCAGCGCCGGCCGCGCTGGGCGCAGGCGCAGCTCATCGTCGCCGGCGCGATGAAGCGCTCGGACCGTCCCTACGTGCGCCGGCAGCGCGCCAAGCTGGCCGCGGCCGGCGCTGAGCACTCGGTGGACTGGCGGGCGAACGTCACACATGCCGACAAGCAGCGGATGCTGCAACAGATCACCGCGCTCTGCGTGCCGGTGACGATCCCCGAAGCCTTCGGGTTGTACGTGATCGAGGCCTGGAGCCGGGGCGTGCCCGTGATCGTCCCGCGCATCGGGGCGATGCCCGAGTTGTGTGCCATCGGCGGCGGGTGGCTTTACGATCCCGATCGGCCCGCAGCGCTGACCGATTGCCTGGCCGAAGCCCTGGCCGACCCCGAGCAGGCACGCGCGCTCGGCCGACGCGGGCGCCAGGCGGTGAGCGAGCAGTTCACCGACCGCCACATGGCCCGCGGCTTCGCCCGCATCCTGCGCGATGCGGCCGCAAGCCCATCCCCGTATGGTGAGGCTCGTTGATGTCGATCGCCCGAACCCGGCCGGCGCTGCACTTTCCATCGACGCGTCGTGTGGCCGCGCACGGGTCTGCGATGGCCCCCTGTGCCCCCCGTGGCCTCGTGCCTGCGTGCCTCGCAGCGCTGTGGCACCACACCCGACCATGACCGTTCTTGAACTGGACAACGTGAGCCGCCACTACGCCCCGGCGACGGGCGGCGCAGCCATCGCCGTGCTCGATGGCATCAGCCTGAGGATCGAGCGCGGCGATGCCCTGGCCATCATCGGTCCATCCGGCTGTGGCAAAAGCACCCTGCTCAACCTCATGGGCGCGCTGGATCAGCCAAGTGCCGGGCGGGTGGTGATCGATGGTTACGACGTGGCGGGGCTCGATGACCGGCGGCGGGCGAAGCTGCGTAACGAGCGGATCGGCTTTGTCTTCCAGGCCCATCACCTGCTGCCGCAGTGCACCGTGCTGGAGAACGTGCTGGTGCCCACGCTGGTACGCGGCAGTTGCGCTGCCGACCGCGCCCGCGCTGAGGACCTGCTCGAGCGCATCGGCCTGGCGGATCGCCGCACCCACCGTCCGGGCCGGCTCTCCGGCGGTGAATGTCAGCGCGTGGCTGTCGTGCGGGCGCTGATCAACCGGCCCGCCCTGCTTCTGGCCGATGAGCCGACCGGCTCGCTGGACCGCGCTGGGGCGACGAAACTGGTCGAGCTGCTGGTCGAGCTCAATCAGCAACAGCAGGTGGCGCTGGTCATGGTGACGCACGCGGTGGAACTGGCGGCGCGCCTGGGCACGGTCCGCGAGCTGCGAGATGGGCGGTTGCACCCGTGGCGGGGTGTGCCGTGACTCGCTGGTCGCTGCTGCGCGCATCGCTGTGGCACGATCGCCGCACCCACCTGGGCGTGGTGCTGGGGGTGATGGTCGCCACCGCGGCGCTGGTCGGGGCGCTGAGCCTGGGCGACTCGTTGCGCGCGAGCCTGCGCGCTGTGGCGCTTGAGCGGCTCGGCCACACCACCGAGGCCCTGCTGACCGGCGACCGTTACTTCCGCGACGTGCTGGCCGACGAACTCGCTGACCAACTGGGCGGTGAACCGGGCGAGGGCACCGTCGCCGCTGCCATCCTGACCCGTGCCACGGCCGCCGACCCCGCCGGCGGGGCACCGGTCGGCGCGGTGCAACTGCTGGGTGTTGACGGCCGCTTCTGGCAGCTCGGCCGCGAGCCGGTGGCGCTGCGGTCCGATGAGGTGGCGCTGAACCGGTACCTGGCCGGCCGGCTTGGCGCCGCCGTGGGCGATGTGCTGATGCTGCGCTTCGACAAGCCGGCAGCGCTTCCGGCCGATGCGGTGCTCGGTGATTTGGAGGATCGGCGCGGGTCGATGCGCGTACGCGTGGCGGCGATCGTCGACGATGACAACCTCGGCCGATTCGGCCTCGAAGCCACCGGGCGGCCGGTGGCCAACGCCTTCGTCGACCGCTCTGCGCTGGCCGCGGCCATGGACCAACCCGGCCGCGCCAACCTGCTGCTGGTCGGCGCAGCGCAGCGATCGCGCAGCGCGGCGGATGTTGCGAGGCTGGACCGCGCCCTGGCCGCGACGTGGCGGATCGAGGATGCGGGGTTGTCGGTGATCGACCTCGACAACGGGCGCGGCTACCAACTCCAGAGCCGACACGTCTTCCTGCCCGCCCACGTCCGCCGCGCCGTCGAGCGGCCGCTCGGGGGCCGGGCGGTGCTCGGCTACCTGGCCAACGAACTGACGGTCGGCGACCGAAGCGTGCCCTACGCGATCGTCGCCGCCATGCCCGATGACTGGTTTGCGCATCGCAGCGCGGGCCCGGATGGTGAGGTTGACGGTGGCAACGATGCCCGCACCGTGTGGCTCAACGACTGGGCGGCGGATGAGCAGGACCTGGCCGCGAGCGTCGGCGATGAGCTGACGATCCGCTACTACGTTGAGTCGGCTGACAGCCGACTGGCCGAGCGGAGCGCGAGCTTCCGCATCGCCCGCATCGTTCCCATGGCCGGTCCATACATCGATCCGGCGCTGATGCCGCCGTTTCCCAGCATTGCCGAGGTGGAGCATCATGCGGACTGGAAGGCGGGCGTGTCGATCGATCTTGGCCGCATCCGCCCGCGCGATGAGGACTATTGGCGGCTGTACCGCGGCTCGCCCCGCGCGTTCGTCACGCTCGATGACGGTCGCGTCCTGTGGGGCGGCCGCTCCGGCGACAGCACGGCGATCCGGTTCGATGCCACGCGGTTCGATTCGGTGGAGGATGCGAGGCGGGCCATCGGCGCTCGACTCGATCCGGGGCAGTTGGGCTGGACGTTCCAGCCGGTGCGCCGGCAGGCCCTGACCGCCGCCGGTCAGGGTCCGGCCCGCTACTTCGGCGGACTGTTCACCGGTTTGAGCCTGTTCCTCATCGCCGCGGCGGTGATGCTCACCGCCATGCTGTTCGTCTTCGCTGTCGAGCAGCGGGGCGGGCAGATCGGGCTGCTCCTGGCCGTGGGCTTCACTGCGCGGCAGGTTCGGCGGCTGCTGATTGGCGAAGGCGCAGCGCTGGCGCTATTGGGCTCGGTGCTGGGCATCGCCGCCGCGCTGGGCTACACCCAACTGCTGCTGCTGGCCCTGCGCACGGTGTGGGCCGATGCGGTCGGCTCAACGCCCATCGTCTTTTCCGCCGGCGCCGGCAGCATGGCGGGCGGGGCGGCGATCGCTTGGCTGGCATCGCTGGCGGCGATCGGGCTGAGCACGCGTCGGCTGCTGCGGTTTGAGCCATCGAGCCTGCTGCGGGGGGTTGCAGCGCATGCCGGCGGCGATGCGCCCGGCCGGGCGCGGTATGCGTGGCCGGCGGCTGCGCTGTGCGTGCTTGGCGCGGTGGCGCTGGGGGCCTGGGGGCAGGGGGCCTCGGCGGGGATGCAGGCTGCCGGGTTCATCGGCGCGGGGACGCTGACGCTCGCCGCCGCCGTGCTGCTGGTGCGACGCTGGCTGGCACGACTGGCCGCGCCACGCGAAGGCGGCCGCGGCACCGCGGCGGGGGCGGGGGCGGCGGCGAGGCTGACGTGGGCGGGGCTCTCCTGGCAGGCGGTGGGAAGGCGGGCCGGTCGCAGCCTCACCGTCATCGCCGTATTGGCGTGCGGCCTGTTCCTGACCCTGGCCATCGGGGCCAACCGCCAGGCCCCGCCGTCGGACCCGCTGGAGCGCGGCGGGCCGACCGGCGGCTACCAGTTCATGGTCAACCTGACCCACCCGCTGCCCCATCGCCTGGACCAGCGGCCCGACGGCACGCCCGATGCCGCGTGGGCGGGCAGCGAGGTACTCGCCATGCGCCTGACCGCGGGGCCGCAGGCATCGTGCGACAACCTCAACCGGCCCGCCCAGCCGCGCCTCGCGGGCGTTGACGGGGGCGTGCTGGCTGCGGGGGAGGCATTCGGCTTCATGTCGGTTGCACCGGGCCTTGGCGGCGGCGAGCAGCCGTGGGACCTGTTGCAGGCCGACCTGGGCCCGGACGTGCTGCCGGCGATCGCTGATCAGCCGACGCTGCTCTGGGCCCTGGGGCTGGGCTTGGGCGATGGCCTGAGTTACACCGATGAGCGCGGCCGCGACTTCGAGGTCAGGATCGTCGCCATGCTCGAACCCTCGGTGCTTCAGGGCACGCTGCTGGTCGATTCCTCTCGACTGCTTCAGCGCTACCCATCGCTTGAAGGCTACAGCCGCTTGCTGGTGCGTTGGCCGCAGGCCGATGCCGACGCCGCCGGTCGACTCATCACCCGCGCCCATGCCGATCGCGGGCCCTCGGTGGTGCCCACGATCGAGTTGATGAGCCGGTTCCACGCGCTGGAGAACACCTATCTTTCGATCTTCCTTCTGCTGGGCGGGCTGGGGGTGGCGCTGGGGAGCCTGGGTCTGGGCGTGGTGGTGCTGCGGCAGGTGATGGACCGGCGCGGGGAGTTGGCGCTGCTGCGCGCCGTCGGCTTCAGCCGCGCCCGGCTGATGCGCGGGTTGATGGTCGAGCACCTGGGTCTGGCGGCGCTGGGCCTTGCCGCGGGCGTGGCCGCGACGATCGTGGCGCTGGTGCCGGCATGGCGCGACGGACTGGCCGTTGCCTGGCTGTCACTGTCGCTGGTGCTGGCGGTCGTTGCGGCAAGCCTGGTCGCGTGGATCGCGCTGGCCGCCTGGTGGGCCACCCGCGGCTCACTGCTCGATGCGCTGCGCAGCGAGTGAACAGCAATGCGTTGCCTGCTGCGCGGCGTTGCGCCCTGGCGCTGCGGGGCGCAGCGCTGTCAATCACCTGCCGTCAGCGAACTCGAGTGCTTCGAGGATGCGCTGCGGTGCCTGGTGCGCGCCAGTGGCCAAATCGACGGTCAGGCGGTCATCGGTGTTGGCCAGTGTCGTGACGCGGCCGTCGTCGTAGAGCGCGTTGACATGTTGCCGGCGGTGGTTGGTTCGCGTGAAGATGCCGAAGGCATTGAAGGCGCTGGGGGCGAGCAGGTTGCCATCCATCACCAGCGCACGCACCGGGTCGCCGTTGCGGTTGAGGCCCAGGTTCGCCAGCCGGATGTGCCCCGTGTCCGGTGGGTGGCTGTAGTTGACCACCGAACCGTGACGATAGAAGTAGCTCGATTGCACCTGCCGCCGTCCCACCGCCGCGATCTCCTGTTCGGTCGTGATCGGCTGATCGTTGCCCGGGCAGAACAGCACCTGGGGCTGGTGCGAGAGGTGCTGGTCGATCAGCAGGCCCAGGCCCACCGGCTGGCCGCTCTGGAGGCTGATCAGGGTGGTCACGTGGCCGGTGTAGAGGTAGAGGTTGGTGATGGTGACCGGCGGGGCGATGGGACCGAAGGGGATCGTGCCGCGGTGGTCGTGGGCGTAGCTGTGGATGGCCGTGCCGATCTGGCGTTGCCCCGCCATGCAGGTGGTCCGCTGCGCCGCCGCCCGTGTCTGGGCGATCACCGGCACGAGTAGCCCCACCAGCAAGGCAATGACGGCCAGGACCACCAGCAGTTCGATCAGTGTCAGGCCGGGTTGTCGCGCGTGATGGTGCATGTGGCCTCCTCGCATCCCCGAAGCGGCGGTGGTGCCTATCGGCGTCGCCGGCACAAGAGCACGCCACCGGCCAGGGCGATCAGCGTTGCGGTCGCCGGCTCCGGTACCTGGGTCAGCCGCACGTTGTCCACGTTCCAGTAGCCGCTGAGCCCTAGTGTGGGGGCGATCTCGATGCCGATCGGCTTGCCCAGCCACGGGTCCGATGCCCCGACCGTCTCCGAGGTCAGCGCGAAGTCAATCACCTGGTACTGTTGCAACTGCGTGCTGAGGACCGCAGCGCTGGCCACGGTCAGGCGCTGCTGATCGTGCTCGTAGTAGAGTTGGAAGGTCAACTCGGCCGGCGGTGCATCGTCGTCGGGGTCGTTGGGGTTGTCCGTCCGCGGGTCGCGGCCGTGATCCGCGCTGGCCGGCGCCACGCCGATGGTCAGCACGTAGTGCTTGCCCTGCTGGTAGCGGTGGTCGAGGGTCTGGTAGATGGCGATGGGCGGTTCGCCGGTCGGGATATTCGCTGGGTCCTGCGCACCGATGAAGGCCATCTGTGAGCCATCGACGCCGACGATGTACGTCGGGTCTGCGGGCGCGTTGAAGAACACACCGGTGTCAAGCACGCCGGACTGGCCGAGTTCGGGTATCTCGTAGCTGGGGCCGGACCGCATCCAGCCGTCGATCTTGGACTCGGCAAGGAACGGTGAGTCGCTGACGTCGGGCGACTCGAAGGAATGGTGGGGCACCGCGATGGGCTGGGCGTGCAAGCCGCTGGCCGCGGCGAGCATGACCAGCGCGGCGGTGGAGGCGACGATCCGTTGGCCCCGTGGTCGATTGCGCATGGCGAACTCCATATTAAAGTCTTTAATTGCAGTCGGTTATGTCAAGCCAGGTCACTGGCTGCACTTGACCGACTCTGGGGTGTTTCCATCATAACAGACAATGGGATAGAATAATAGGCAATTCGACCCACCGACGCTGCTGGACCCCGTGCAGTGGCCCGCGGGCGGTGCCGCGGCCGCACAGGAGGCGACCACGTGATGAGCTTGCGATGGCTGACGCGACGCGCTTTCGTGACCCGCACGCTGTCGCTGCTGGGGCTGGGCGCGGCGGCGGGTATCAAGGCCGGCTGCGACCGCACCGAACGCCGCCCCCCTCGACAGGTGCCTCAGGCCTTCCGCTACGACATCACCGACCTTGCCGCTGACGATGGCGGTCTGCCCCGCTTCCAACTCAGTCGGTCGGTCGAAACCGGCCTGCTCGGCGCTGCGGCGATGACCACCGCGCCCAGTGGCAACCTCGCGGTCGCCCACAACGAGCAGGTGATCGTGCTCGACCCCGCCGGCCGCGCCGTGCGGCGATGGGCCACCGATCACCGTGTGCTGGCCCTACACGTTGCGAACGATGAGAGCATCCTCGTGGCCGATGCCCGGCGCGTGCATCGGCACAACGCCGCCGGCCGACGGCTGGAAAGCTGGACGGTGGGCGATGACCGGACGAGGCTGACCGGCATCGCGGCGGCGGGCGATGACCTGTTCATCGCTGACGCCGGCAACCGCACCGTCAGCCGCTATCGCGGCGGGGACCGCGTGTGGCGGCTCGATGGCTTCCACGTGCCCAGCCCGTACTTCGACCTGGCGATCGGGCCCGACGACCTGCTCTGGGTGGCCCACACCGGCCGCCACCGGCTGGAAGCCTACAACTCCACCGCCGACCTGGTCCGCTCGTGGGGGCGGGCGGGGATGGCGATCACCGGCTTCAGCGGCTGCTGCAACCCCTGTCACTTCGTCGTCCTCGGCGATGGCCGATTCATCACCGCGGAGAAGGGGCTGCACCGGGTGAAACTGCACGATGCCGAGGGCGAGGTGCGGGCGCTGGTGATCGGCGCGGCGGCGCTGGGTATCGATGTCAACACCCCCGCATGCGCTGCCGAGCAGCACAGTTGCGTCCCGCCCGGCCCGCTGGTGGCCGACCTCGGCGACGACGACGGCGGCGTGGCCGTGCTGCATCCTCGCAACGGCGGGCTGCACGTGCTCGAACCGCCCACGGAGCTTGCGTGATGGATCGGTCGACCACCAGCACCACCACCCGCCGCGCCTTCCTCGCCCGGCTGCCGCACCTGGCCGCGGGCGGGGCGCTTGTGCTGGTCACGGTCGGGGCGATGGCGCGCGGCGGGCGCGGGGACGGCGACTGCACACAGGCGCCGGCGTGCCGCTCGTGCGCTGTCTACCGCGGCTGCGACCTTCCACGTGCCCGCGCTGCGCGGGCCGGCGCCCTGCGAAGCGAAGCAGCCGGCGGCGGTGGCGCCTCGCGAAGGGAGGTGGCCGATGGCTGATTCGCCACAAGCCGGACAGTCCAGCGATCGGCGCGGGTTCTTCCGGGGCCTGGTGCGCGGCTTGGCGCTGCTGGCAGGCGGCGCGACACTCGGCCTGCTCGCCACCCGTGCCCAGGCCGCGCGCACCGTCTGGCAGATCGACCCCTACAAATGCACGATGTGCGGCCGCTGCGCCGTCGAGTGCGTCCTGTCGCCCTCGGCGGTCAAGTGCGTGCACAGTCACGGCATGTGTGGTTACTGTGAGCTGTGTACCGGCTTCTTCGAGCCCGATGCGCCGAACCTGCACGAAGGCGCTGAAAACCAGCTCTGCCCCACCGGCGCCATCGAGCGGACGCTGATCGAGCAGCCGTACTTCGAGTACCGGATCAAGGAAGATGAGTGCATCGGCTGCGCCAAGTGCGTGGCGGGCTGCGCGGCGTTCGGTAACGGGTCGATGTACCTTCAGATCCGCCACGACCGGTGCGTGGACTGCAACGACTGCGCGATCGCCCGCGCCTGTCCCACCCAGGCGATCCGGCGCGTCCCGGCCGACCAGCCCTATCTGCTCAAACAGGTGGATGAACCGTGAGACTTGGCGCCGGCCGGTTGATCCTCTGGGCGGTGGGACCGGCGTTGTGGCTCGGCCTGGCGGTGCCGGCCTGGGGGACGCAGCGTTTCCCCCCGCCTCAGTTTGAAACCGATCACACGCTGCCGGTGACGCACACCCCGCCGCCCGATGCGCCCTGGCGCGACGTGCTGGATGTTGCGGTATTGGCCGCAGCGCTGGGGTTGGCGGCGTGGTTGGTGCTGGCCCGGCGCAGCCGGCGCGGCGTGCTGGCCCTGGCGGTGTTTTCGCTGGTCTACTTCGGCTTCTGGCGCGGGGGCTGCGTGTGCCCGATCGGGGCGATCCAGAACGTGACCGCAGCGCTGGCCGGCGGCGGGCATGCCCTGCCGCTGGTCGTCGCCGCTTTCTTCCTGCTGCCGCTGCTGGCCACGATCCTGTTCGGCCGCATCTTCTGCGCCGGGGTCTGCCCGCTGGGCGCGATCCAGGACGTGGTGGTTATCCGGCCGCTTCGCGTGCCGATGTGGCTCGAGCAGTCGCTGGGCATGTTGGCCTACCTGTACCTGGGCGCGGCGGTCCTGTTCGCGGCCACGGGCAGCGCGTGGGTCATCTGCGAGTACGATCCGTTCGTGGGCCTGTTCCGCATGAGCGGCACCATGTTCATGCTCGGCCTGGGCGCGGTGTTCCTGCTGGGCGGCATGTTCCTTGCCCGTCCCTATTGCCGCTGGCTGTGCCCCTACGGTGTGCTGATGTCGTGGATCGCGCCGGGCGCGGTCTGGCAGCCGCGCATCGACCCGGTGGGATGCATCCAGTGCCAGCTCTGCCGCGACGGCTGCCCGATCAACGCGATCGATGCGCCGGATGCGCCCGCCGCGGCCGCGCGGACGACGCCACCTGCCGGCGCGAGGTTGCACCAGGGGGCGGGGGCACTTCCGGGGGCGGGGGCGGGGGGCTTTCCGGGGGCGGGGGTGGGGGTTGGGCGGCGCGATCGCCGTCGCATGGCGGGGCTGTTGCTGATCGCTCCGCTGCTGGTCGCTGCCGGAGTGCTGCTGGGCGAGAGGCTGGCACCGACGCTGGCCCGCATGAACGAGCGGGTACAACTCACCGACCGGCTGCTGGCGGAGGACATGGGCTGGGTTGAGGGGCACACGGACGCGACCGCGGCGTTCCGCTCTCGCGGCGAGTCGCGGACCGAGCTTGCCGCCGAGGCCGAGCGCATCGAATCGGCGTTCGCCTGGGGCAGCCCGCTGCTGGGCGCCTTCATCGGCCTGGTGCTCGCTGCCAAGCTCATCCAGCACGCCCGCCGACGCCGCAGGGATGAGTTTGCCATCCACCAGCCGCGCTGCGTGGCCTGCGCGCGCTGCTTTGCGCTGTGCCCGCATCATCCGGGCAACGAAGCGATGCTGATCGAGCTGACCCGGGAGAAGACGCGGTTGTGACCCTGCCCACGCTGCCCATCCCGTCGCCGCCAGGGCACGCGCGTGCCGCCCGCCGCGTGGCCTTGGTGCTGGCCGCGTTCACCCTCATCATCGGCGCCGTGCTGGTGGTCAACGGCTGGCGGCTGCAAAGGGTCAACCCGCTGGATCATCCCGAACTGGCAGCGCTCAAGCAGCAGGTGCGCAGTGAACCGGGCAACGAGGCCCTGATCGAATCCTACCGCCGGCTCGATGCCGAGCTTCGCGGGCGATTCTTCCAGAGCCAGCGCGACTACGCCACCGGTGGCTGGCTGCTGCTGGCCGGCGCGGCGCTGGCGCTGCTGGCGGCGCGATGGCATCGCCCGGAAGTGCAGCCGCCGACGCTGGCCCAACTGCGTGCGCGCCCGACGCCGCCACCGGCGCGGCAGGCGCCGGCCATCCGCTGGGCGCTGGGGGGGACGGGAGTCGCCGTCGCCGCCCTGAGCATCGGCCTGGCCATCGCATCGCACGGCGAACTGCGCCGCCTCGACAGGGCGCGCATCGCATCGGCCGATGAAGCAGGCGAACGCCGCTCGCCCGCTGACGCCGTCGATCCGCTCGAAGCGGCCGACGGCATCGGCGACCAGAGCGGCCTGGATCACGCGCATCAGTGGCCGGGCTTCCGCGGGCCGCACGGCACCGGCCGCGCTGTGGCCGACGATGGCTTCACCTGGCCGGTGCAATGGCAGGCCGCCGACGGGCACAACATCCTGTGGCGGACGGCGATCGACCTGCCCGGGCACAACTCGCCGGTGCTCTGGGGCGATCGGCTGTTCGTCGCCGGCGCCGACGATCGCCGGCGAAAGGTCTACGCCATCGACGCCCGCGATGGCCGGCTGCTGTGGGAGCATCGCGCGGCGGTGCTGCCCGATGGCGGCAGGTGGCCGCCGGAAATCCTGCCGCACACCGGCTTCGCCGCGCCCACCTGTGCCACGGATGGCCGGCTGGTGTTCGCGATCTTCGCCAACGGCGACCTGATCGCCTGCGACATGCAGGGCCGCCGCGCGTGGGCCAGGGCGCTGGGCGAGGCCGAGAACGCCTACGGCTACGCCTCATCGCTCACCGTACACGATGGGCGGCTGTTCGTGCAGTGGGACCACCACGATGTCAACCGCATCCTCGCCCTGGATGCGGCCAGCGGGGAAGATGTCTGGTCGGTCGAGCACGACGCCGGGGCATCGTGGGCCAGTCCCATGGTCGTCCAGACCGGCGGCCGCGTGCAGTTGATCGTCGTCACCGATGGCGCCACCATCGCCTACGACCCGGCCGACGGCCGCAAGCTGTGGCGATGGAACGGTCCCGACGGCGACATCGCCTCCAGTCCCGTGGCCGATGATTCGCGCGTGCTGGTCATCAGCCCGGCGTGGGAGTTGTACGCCTTGCCGACGACCGGATCCGGCCCGCTCGATGACGATCACGTGGTCTGGACGTTCGAGGATCACCAGCCGGAGATCACCAGCCCGATCATCATCGGCGACACGGCCATCGTGCTCAGCGACGGCGGTCGGCTGACCGCGATCGACATGTCCGATGGGCAGCAGCGCTGGTACCATCGGCTCCAGGGGCGTTTCGAAGCATCGCCGGCCGCCGCGGGCGGACTGGTTTACGTCACCGACGTCGACGGCCGCACCACCGTGCTCGATGTAAGCGGCGACCAGCCGCGGGTGCTTGGCACGGGCGACCTGGGCGAGCCGGTACGCGCTTCGCCGGCCCTCGTCGGTGGCCGCATCTTCATGCGCGGCGGCGAGGCGCTGTATGCCATTGGGGAGGGTGGCCATGACTGACCAGCCCGACCCGCGAGCGTTCGTCGAGCAGGTCGTGGCGCGGCACGGCCGCGGGCCAGACCAGGTGGTGCCCCTGCTTGCCGCCATTCAGGACCGTTACCGCTACCTGCCGGCGCAGGCACTCGAGCGCATCAGCGAGATCACCGACATTCACCCGGCCGACCTGCTGGGCGTGGCCACGTTCTACGACCGGTTCCGCCATCGTCCGGCCGGGGCGCACGCCGTTCGCATCTGCCACGGCACGGCCTGCCACGTGCGCGCCAGCGAACGGCTCGAGGAGGTGCTTCGTCGTGACCTGCACATCGCCGAAGGCGACGACACCGACCCGGACCGCCAGGTCACCATCGAGCGGGTGGCGTGCGTGGGTTGCTGCACCCTGGCGCCGGTGGTGCAGGTCGATGACCTGACGCGGGGGCATCTGGACACGCGCACCGTCACCGCCGCCGTTGGACGTGCCCAGGTCGAGCACCACGCACTGGGCTGGTCGGACCA
>PUMS01000009.1 GCA_003551485.1 Phycisphaeraceae bacterium
CACTCCAGGTCGTGAAGCGCGAAACGGCCCGAATCCCATAGCTTGCGGTAAACCTCGCGCAGGCGCGCCGTGTCGAAACGCTTCGGGTCGTCGATGGCGAGGAATTCAAGCACCTGCTGGGGGGTGTGCCGCTCGATGCCCGTAAGTTCAAGCTGGGCGTGTCGGCGATGCTCGCCCCGATCGAGCACCTCGATCATCAAAGCGGCCCGGTGGTTCTGGTCAATCGTGATGCGGGTGTGCAGGTTGGCCATCGGGTAGCCGCGCTCCAGCAGGAAGAAGGCCGCCATCGATTCAACCCTCTGCATGGCCCTCGGACGCACGTCCAGGGGCCTGTCCTTCGGCCAGATGGGGCCGAAGCCAATCATGTCAACGGATGAGTCCGGCACCCTGTAAACGACGCGCTCGATATGAACGACCGCCTCGTGCGGCACCGCGCCCGGTTCGATCCGATCAGGTGAAACACCGGGGCGCCGTCGCTGATGAATGTGAGGGTGAAAGTGGGAAAGCCCCGCATCGTGAGTCCGAGTCAGCCAGTCGCGCAGCTCATCGCGCAACTCGGGATCGAGCCCGCGGATGCTCAGCGGCCCCCTCCTCACCCTTGGCCCTTCCCGGATCATCGCGCGAAGGTGTTGGTCGTCCGGCCCGCCGCGAACCCGCACCGAGACGGCGGCGAAGCCCTCCCGGCGGTAGAGTTCCGCAAGAACCTCACGCACGTTCCTGATGTGGCGGTCGAGGGGATGGGAGGGTGTGCCCGACCGGTATAGCGTGGGGCTTTTCCACAGGACCATGCGCAGGTATTCATCACTAAAATGCTCGTTGCCCTCGAACTGCATCCGGTCGGGGTGACCGAGATGCCCGACGGTGTCGCCCCGAGCGGGGCAGAGCGGCATCGCGAGCAGGCTGAGCGTGGCAAGACAGACCAGGGTGGCCATCGCGGTGGCGGGCGGGTAGCGCATGACAGGGCTCTCCTTCCGGCCCGGACCGCCCCGGCTTGCGAACGCCGCCGTCCGGCATCGCGAGGCATCGCACAGGCGCAACCATTGTACCGGCCATCGGCGCCTGCGGCAGCGGCAGGTCGTCATCCTGCTCCGCGAAAGGTGTGCCAGGTATTCCGGGCCCCGGGGTGCCACTGCTGGCTTGTCCACCAGTGCTTTGCCTGCGCCCTGGGCACTGGCCGGCAAGCAGCCGGTGGCACCACGTGCCGCCTGTACCCTCCGGGCCCGGAAGTCCTGCGTCCCCAACCCCCACACCCTACACCCCATCCCCCACACCGCCCCTCACCGCCCATCGCACCTTACCAGCAGGCCGTCGAAGCTGAGGGTGACGCCCTGGGGGAGGCGGGCTTCGAGGTCGGCGTGCCTGACATCGTGGGCCATGTGGGTCAGGTAGGCGCGGCGGGGGGCGATGTGGGCGATCTGCTCGAGGGCCTGGTCGATCGTCAGGTGCGTGGGGTGGTGGCGGTAGCGCAGGCCATCGAGCACCAGCACATCCAGGTCGCGAAGGTGGGGGTAGGTCTCGGGCGGGATGGCCGAGACGTCCGTGCAGTAGGCCAGCGAGGCGCCGTTGACATCCACGCGGAAGCCCAGGATCGGCAGCCGGCCGTGCAGCAGCCGCAGCGGTGTCCACCGGGCGCCGAAAAGCTCGAGCGGCTCGAAGGGGTTGACCGCATGGGGCACGAGGCGGGGGATGAACGACTGGTTGACGTTGCGCTGCGGCTGGAAGATGTAGGCGAAGGTCTCGTGCAGCCACTGGAGCACCCGCGGCTCGGCATAGAGGTCGATCGGCCGCTGCATCACCGCGTTGAACCGGCGAAGGTCATCGATGCCGAAGATGTGGTCGGCGTGGTTGTGCGTGTAGAGCACCCCATCGATGCTGCGCAGCCGGTGGCGAACCACCTGCTGGCGAAGTTCGGGGGCGGTGTCGATCAGCAGTTGAACCGGCTCGGCGGCGGCGGCGACATCCTCGGCGGCGGCCTCATCGGCGGTGTCGGTGTCGGCGTCGAGGGCGGCGGGACGGGGGTAGCGCACCAGCACGCTCGGGCGGCTGCGGGTGTCGCGCGGGTCGCTCGACGTGCACACCTCACAGTCGCAGCCGATCATCGGTACACCGGCGCTGGTGCCGGTGCCCAGAAACAGCAGTTCCAGCTTCATGGCCGATCAGTGTAGCCGCTGGCGCAGGTGCTATGATGGCCCTGTGGATCGCGGCGGCGAAGTCGTCGCCGATGGGGGCCGGGCCGAACAGGACGTGCATGATGAGCCAGAGTGGCAGTGGTGAAGGTGACAACCGTAGCGGGACCGACCGCGTGGAAGGGGCAACGCCCCCGGCCGATCGTCCGATGCGGACGCTGCTGCTGGGCACCGCCGGCTCGGTGCGCCAGCTCATGCACCTGATGGCGTTGGTTGACCCGCCGCGCGACATCATCGGCTGCGTCCTGCCGGCGACGGCTTCGCACGAGCAGTTGCCTGCCTCGGTGACGGTGCTGGGCCACTTCGACGCTCTGGGTGAGGTGCTGCTGCGCTACGGCATCGAGCAGGTGCTGGTGAGCCTGCCGGCCGCGGCCGAGCCGCAGGCCCGGGCGGTGCTGACGGCCATCGAGCGCCAGAAGGTGGCCTGGCGCTGGATGCCGACGCTGACCGACCAGTTGGCCGGGGATGTGCGGCCGCCTTTCGCGTTCCGGTCGGCCCTGCCGCCGGGCGGGGAGGAGGCGGCGCTGGACTTTCGCCAGTCGCGGGGCCGCTACGGGCAGATCGACCCCGCAGCGCTGCTGGGCCGCCGGCCGCGCCCCCTCGATGAGGAACTGATCGGCCGGACGGTGGGCGGCAAGGTGGTGCTGGTGACGGGCGCGGGCGGGTCGATCGGCTCGGAACTGGTGCGGATGCTGTGCCGGTTCAAGCCGGCGAAGGTGGTGCTGGTCGAGCGTGCCGAGAGCCCGCTTTTCGAGATCGAGCGCGAACTGATCAGCGACCATCGCGGCGTGCCCCACGCCGCGGAACTGCTCGATATCACCAACCGCGAGCGCACGCTCGAGGTCTTCACGCGCCACCGGCCCGACCTGGTCTTTCACGCCGCCGCGCTCAAGCACGTGGGTCTGATGCAGGACCGGCCCGCCGAGGCCATCGAGAGCAACTTCTTCGGCACCCGCTGGGTGGCCGATGCCGCCGCCGCCGCCGGCACCCGCCGGATGGTGATGATCTCGACCGACAAGGCCGTCAACCCCGCCAGCGTGATGGGCTCGACCAAGCGCCTGGCCGAGTTCTACGTGCAGCACCTGAACGAGACCACGGCGATGACGCTTTGCATCGTCCGCTTCGGCAACGTGCTGGGCTCGGTCGGCAGCGTGCTGCCGATCTGGTCCAAGCAGCTCGCGGCGGGCGTGCCATTGACGGTGACGCACCAGGACATGCACCGCTACTTCATGACCATCCCCGAAGCCGCGGGCCTGGTGCTCCAGTCCGCGGCGATGAGCGGGCGAAAGTGGGAAGACCTGTCGCCGGATGCATCGCGCGGCGGGGAAGTGTTTCTGCTGGACATGGGCCGGCCGGTGCGCATCCTCGACCTGGCCCACCGCTTCGTCCGCGCCCACGGCCTGGAGCCGGAGAAGGACGTCGCCATCGTCATCACCGGCCCGCGCCCGGGCGAGAAGCTGCATGAAGAGTTGCTCCACGACACCGAGCAGTTGCGGCCCACACCCCATCCCGGCGTCAGCCGTCTGGCCTGCCGGCCGCCCCCACCGGACCGCATGGAACGGCTGGTGGCCATGTTCGACCGGCTGCGGCACGGCCACGAGGGCTTCCCCTGGCAGTTCGCCGACCGCGATGAGCTGCGCACCGTGCTGCGCCAGGCCATCGAGCAGGTTGCCCGCCGCGGCGTGGTGGGCGCATGAGCCGGCGGCTGGTGCTGTTCGACATAGATGGCACGCTGCTGGTCGCCGGCGGCGCCGGCAGCCGGTCGATCCGCC
>PUMS01000227.1 GCA_003551485.1 Phycisphaeraceae bacterium
AAGCCCTTCGAGCCGCGAAACCTCGCCCAGGCCATCGCCCGCGGCGTGACCTACCTTTCCGAAGACCGCCACGGCAAGGGCGTGGTGCTGGGCATGAGGGTGACGCATAACACCACGCTGGCCTCCCTGCGGCGCTACTGCCACCCGCTGATCGACCATGGCGAAGAGGTCACCGCCACGCAGGGCCACGTGCGACAGCTCGGCATCCGCCTCTCGAGCGTTCACCAGGCCATCGACACCCTCAGCGGGGGCAACCAGCAGAAGGTGGCCCTGGCGCGGTGGCTGGAGATGCAGCCGAAGGTGCTGATCCTGGATGAGCCCACGCGGGGCGTGGACGTGGGGGCCAAGGCTGAGATCTATCACCTGATTGCCCAACTGGCCCAGCGCGGGCTGGCGTGTATGCTGATCTCATCGGAGCTCAACGAGCTTCTGGGCCTGTGCCACCGCATCGCCGTGATGCGGGCCGGGCGGATCGCGGCGATCCTGGACGGCCCCACCGCCACCGAGGAGCAGTTGATGTACCACGCCGCCGGCGTCACCCCCAAGACCACTTCGCAGCCGGTTGAGACCATCGGAGCGTTCGTTGAATGAGCCGGTCGAACCCGCAACCTGATGCCTCACCGCTGGCCGGGGGCCTCTTGCTCCCCTCTCCCACTGGGAGAGGGGCCGGGGGTGAGGGCCGGTTCGGACAGGGCACCGTGCATCTGCCCTCACCCCAGCCCTCTCCCAGAGGGAGAGGGAGCCGCAGCGGAGCGGGATGGGGCTATGCACCCGGTCTCACCCCAACCGGGTCGGCGATGTCGGTCGTCCCCAGAGTCCATTTCGCACCCCACGCCGCCCATCGGAGCGATCGCTGAATGAGCCGGTCGAATCCGCAACCTGATGCCTCGCCGCTGGCCGGGGGCCTGCCCCGTGGCGGGATCGGCGACCTGATCGCATCGCTGCCCGCCTGGTCGGGGGCCCTGGCGGCGCTTGTGGTGCTGATGATTGTCACGGCGATGGTCAACCCCGCGTTCATAACGCCGGTGAACCTGTTCAACGTGCTGCATCACAATGCGATGCTGGGCATCATCGCCGTGGGGATGACGCTGGTGATCATCCTCGCGGGCATCGACCTGTCGGTGGGTTCGCTGATGGCCTTCGCCGCGGTGCTGGGGGCGATGGCCTTCGGCATCGTTCACGCTGGTGGTGAGGGCTCGGAGTGGCTGGCGGTGGGGGCGGTGTTCGCGGTGGCCGCGGCGGTGGGACTGGCGGGGGGGCTGCTCAACGGGGCACTGATCGCATGGGGCCGGCTGGCGCCGTTCATCGCCACGCTGGCCGGGCTGGTGGCCTACCGCTCGGCCAGCACATGGATCGCCGACGGCGGCCACGTGTCGGCCCGCTCGCCGCTGCTGGAGACCATCGGCCGCGGCCTGGCCATTCCCTTTACCAACATCGGCCGGGTCGGCGGCGAGGTCATCCCCCTGACGGTGCCGTCGGCGGTGATCGCCTTCATCGTGATCGCCGCCCTGGGCGCATTGCTGCTGCGCCGCACGCGGCTGGGACGGCACATCTACGCCATCGGCGGCAACGAGCAGGCCGCGCGGTACTCGGCGATCGCCGTCGAGCGGATGAAGTTCATCACCTACGGCATCATCGGCCTGCTGGCGGGCATCGCCGCGTTCTTCCACATCGCGCGCTTCGAGTCGGTCAACAGTGCCAGCGCCGGGCAGTTGCTCGAGCTGGAGGTCATCGCCGCGGTGGTCATCGGCGGCACGCGGATGCAGGGCGGCTCGGGCAGCATCATCGGCACGGTCATCGGCGTGCTGCTGATTGGTGTGATCCGCAATATGCTGATCCTGCTGGACGTTAACACCTACGCCCACGGCCTGGTCATGGGCGGGATCATCATCGTGGCCGTGCTGGCCCAACAGCTCGCAGCGCGGCGGGCGGTGTAGCCGGGCGCGCTGCGGGAGCGAGGCATATGCAAACCCCTTCGATTGCGAGGATTACGACATGCTCACCTCAAAGTTTCGGTTGCTGACCGTCCTGGCCGTCGCCGTTGCCCTGGCCGGCCCGTTGATGCTCGCCGCCTGCGGCGGGGCCGAACCCGACCCGAGGCCGGTCATCGGCGTTTCGATCCCCGCCGCCACCCACGGCTGGACCGCCGGGGTCGGCCACTGGGCCGAGCAGGCGATGCGCCAGTACGGCGATGAGGTGCGCTGGCGCTTCCAGCGCGCCGCCGGCGGCGACCAGCAGGTGGCCCACATCGAGGCCATGCTCGTTTCGGGCATCGATGCGCTGGTCTTCCTGCCCGAGGATGCCGCCACGGTGATGCGTGTCATCCGCGAGGCGAGGCGCCAGGGGGTGTACCTGGTCAGCGTCGACCGCGGCCTGGAAGAGCCCATCGCCGACCTCTACGTCGCCGGTGACAACCCCGCCTTCGGCCGCATCGCCGCCGAGTACATGGTCGAGCGGCTCGACGGCAGCGGGCGGATCGTGATCCTGCGCGGCAAGGCCGTGCCCATCGACGCCGAGCGCTACAACGCCGCCCGCGAGGTGTTCGACCAGCATGAGGGCATCGAGATTCTGGCCGACCCGCGCGGCGAGTGGAACCGGGCCGAGGCGCAGCGGGTGATGGATGACATCCTCACCGCCCACGACCGGATCGATGCCGTCTGGGCCTCGGACGATGACATGGCCCTGGGCGCCGAGCGCGCGATCCACGCCCGCGGCCGGCGCGATGAGATGTGGATCCTCGGCGGCGCGGGGATGGCGCAGATCGTCAAGCGCGTGCGCGACGGCGATGCGATGTTTCCGGCCAACGTCACCTACCCGCCTTCGATGATCGCCACGGGCATCCACCTTGCCGTGGCCGAGGTGCTTTACGAAGGCGATGAGACGCGCGTGGCAGACAAGCTGCCCCACGATGCCGCCGTCGACCCCGACCTGCTGCTGACCGGCCGCGACCAGCGCCCCGAGGGTCAGCGCGAGCTGACCATCCCCATCCAGTTGATCACCCGCGAGAACGCGGCCGAGTTCTACTACGAAGACTCTCCGTTCTGATGCCCAGCCCCCCAGCCCGCCGGGGGCCACTGGCTGGCTGTCGGCCAGTGCCCCCGGTGCACGGGAAAGCACGGGGGGACAAGCCACCTGCGGTAACCGATCCGGCCGTTTGCATCCGCGGCGGTGGGGGACAAGAATATCCATCCTTCCCCTCCCGGGTCAGTTGCGCCCGGGAGAAGGGGAGGGCAATGGGGGCCCTGGACGGTATGGGGTTTGCCCCGCAGCCGAATGATGCCGGGGTTTGTAAGGCAGATCGAATGCCATCGGTGTGCATCTATTTCCAGGTCCACCAGCCCTACCGACTGCGTCGGTACAGCATTTTCGATGCCAACGAGCACTACTTCGACACCGATCGAAACCGCCACATCCTCAAGCGGGTGGCCGAGAAGTGCTACCTGCCGGCGACGAGGCTGATCCTTGACCTGGTCCGCCGCCACGAGGGCCGGTTCCGCCTGGCTTACAGCTTCACCGGCATCATTCTCGAGCAGTGGCGCGAGCACTGTCCCGCAGCCATCGAGCTGTTCGTCGAGCTGGTCGAAACCGGCTGCGTGGAACTGCTGGCCGAGCCCTACCACCACTCCCTGGCGGCGCTCTACAGCCCGGACGAGTTCCGCCAGCAGGTCGATGCCCACACCGCACTGATCCAGGAACTGTTCGGGGTCACACCCACCGTTTTCCGCAACACCGAACTGATCTACAGCAACGAGATCGCCGACCTCGTGGCCGCGATGAGCCGGTTCCGCGGCATCCTGGCCGAGGGCGTCGACCACCTCCTCGCCGGCCGCACACCCAACGCGCTCTACCGCCCGCCGGAACTGGCGCACCTGAAGCTGCTGCTGAAAAACCACGTGCTCAGCGATGACATCGCCTTCCGCTTCTCCAACCGCGCCTGGCATCACTGGCCGCTGACGG
>PUMS01000096.1 GCA_003551485.1 Phycisphaeraceae bacterium
CAGTCCACCTAGGCTCACCATGTGCGGCATCGCCGGCATCATCCGTTTCGATGATGGGCCCATCGACGAGGCCGTGGCCCGCGCCATGCTCGATCGCATCGCCCACCGCGGGCCCGATGGCCGCGGCATCGCCCAGCGCCCCCGCTGCGTGCTGGCACACGCCAGGCTCTCGATCATCGACCCGCCCGGCGGCGCCCAGCCGATGTTCGCCCCGGCCTACGCCCAGCACGCCAACCTCGCCGTCGTCTTCAACGGCGAAATCTACAACCATCGCCCACTGCGGGCCATGCTCGAGAAGCACGGCCACCGCTTCCACAGCGACCACAGCGATACCGAGGTGCTGCTGCACGGCTACCGCCAGTGGGGCACCGACCTGCTGCGGCGGCTGGAGGGCATGTTCGCCTTCGCCATCTGGGATGAGCAGCGCTGTGAACTGCTGCTGGGCCGCGACCGCGTGGGCAAGAAGCCGCTCTACCTGCTGCGCGACGGCCACCGCCTGGCCTTCGCCAGCCTGCCGGCAGCGCTGATCGAGGCCATGCCCGGCCGCCGGCCGCGGATCGACCACGGGGCCCTCTGCACCTACCTGCAACTGGGCTACCCCGCGCTTGCATCACTGACCGAGGGCATCGAGGAACTGGCCCCAGCACACTGGATGAAGGTCGATGCCGAGGGCCGCAGCGAGGTCGGCTGTTATTGGCAACTGCCGCCGGTCTCGCGCACCGACACGAAGGTGGGCCTGGTGCGGGCGGTACGCGAGTTGCTGGAGTCGGCGGTCGAACGGCGCCTCGAGGCCGATGTCCCGCTGGGCTGCTTCCTCTCCGGTGGCATCGATTCATCGATCATCGCCGCCCTGGCGCAGAAGCTGCTCAACCAGCGGGGAATGCCGCCGCTGAAGACCTTCAACGTCGGCATGGGCGAGATCGGCTACGATGAAAGCGCCCATGCCCGGCAGGTGGCGATGCACATCGGCGCCGATCACCAGGTGATCGAAGCCGAGCCTGCGGATGTCATCGGCGACCTCGAACACCTCACCGCCGTGATGGGCGAGCCCACGGCCGACAGCTCGATCCTGCCGGCGTTTCTGCTGTGCCGCCACACGCGGCGGCAGGTCAAGGTGGCACTCTCGGGTGAAGGCGGCGATGAGCTGTTCGGCGGTTACGACCGCTACCGCGCCATGCGCATCCTGGCCCGCCACCGGCCCTGGCTGCGGCTGCTTCCGGCGCCATGGTTCGACTCGCCCGATCCGCGGTCGCGGCGGAGGCGCTTCGCCCGGCTGCTGCACGCGGCCCGCCACCGCGAGCCGGCGCGGCAGTACGCGAGCATGATCGGCCTGTTCGACACCTCCCAGCTTCGCGAACTGGGGCTCGAGGTGCCCGCGGGTGGTGGGCCCATCGACGACTGGCCGGTCGACCTGCCGCCGGCCAAGGCGGCGATGCACTGGGACCTGGCCCACTACCTGCCCATGGACCTTCTACGCAAGATCGACCGAGCCTCGATGGCCGTGGCGCTGGAGGTTCGCTGCCCGATGCTCGATGCCCAGCTCTACGAACTGGCCGCGCACCTGCCCGAATCGGTGCTCATGCCGCGCGGCCGGCCCAAGCAACTGCTTCGCCAGGCCGCGGCGGACCTGCTGCCGCCCTCGATCCTCCGCCGCGCCAAACGCGGCTTCGCCATCCCCATCGGCCAATGGTTCACCGGCCCCCTTCGCCGGCCCCTGACCGAGCGCCTGCTCGATGGCCCGCTCACCGATGCCCTGCACCTGTCCCGCCCGGCCCTCGAACGCCTGCTGCACGAGCACACCGACCGCCGCCGCGACCACACCCACCGCCTCTTCGCCCTGCTGAGCCTGTCGCTGTGGCTGTCGTGGCTGGCCCACCCCACCACCCCGCCCGCGGCTGCCCAAGCTCAACCCGCGTAGTGCGGAGGGCTCTCACTCCCCTCTCCCCTTCCGGGGGCGGGAGAGGGGCCGGGGGTGAGGGAAGGCTTGCACGCGGCAACCGTGTCTCCCCTCACCCCAACCCTCTCCCAGTGGGAGAGGGAGCGAGAGGCATCCTGCGAAATGGGTCATGCCCCCCGCCCAGGCCCGATCCGCATCGCACGATGCAACGGATGGTCGCGTCGGGTAACGTGATGCGCCGGCGCGCCCGCCTGCCCCCCACTTTCCCCGCCCCCCACTGCCATTGCCGGAGTACCCCATGGCCCGTATCGCGTTCTTTCAGAATCGGCTCGGCCGTACCGACGGCGTTTCACTCGAGGTCGACAAGTGGCGACGGGTGCTCACCGAGCGGCTCGGTCACCACGTCTGGTACTGCTCGGGCAACGATGATGTGGCCGGCAACCACGTCATCCCCGAGCTCTACGCCCAGCACCCGGTGACGTGGAAAATCCTGCGAAACGGCACCGTCGAGCTGACCGATTACACCCGCGAGGCCGACCTCGAGCTCGACATCTACAACCACGCCGACACGCTCGAAGACAGACTCGCCCGCTTCCTCGATGAGCAGGGCATCGAGCTGCTGATTCCCAACAACCTCTGCTCCGGCGGCTACCAGCCCGCGGCGGCCATCGCCTTCCACCGCATCCTCCGCCGCGGCGGCCGGCCCGCGATCATCCACAGCCACGACTTCTACTTTGAAGACTCCGGCGAGGTCAACGCCACCTGCCAGACCGTGGCCAGCATCTACGAGCGCTACTTCCCCACCAAACTGCCCAACGTCCAGCACGTGGTGATCAACCGCATCGCCCAGGGCCAGCTCAAGCAGCGTAAGAACCTCGATGCCACCGTCGTGCCCAACGTCTTCGACTTCGACCAGCCCGCGTGGGCCGCCGATGACTACAACGCCGACTTCCGCGAGCAGTTCGGCATCGGCCGCGATGACCTGCTCTTTCTCCAGGCCACGCGCGTGCTCGACCGCAAGGGCATCGAGTTGGCCATCGACCTGATCGCCGAGCTCGAAAAGCCCGACCGTCGAAGCGCCCTCGATGGCTGCCCCATCGCCGGCGGCGGGCGGTTCAACGGCACCGACGGCCGCATCGTCCTGCTGTGCGCGGGCATCGTCGAGACCATCGGCATCTCCGGCAACTACTGGGAAGCGCTCAAGGCCAAAGCGGCCGAGCGCGGCGTGGACATGCGGCACGTCGGCGACCGCGTGGCCCACAGCCGCGGCCGAAGCGATGCCGACGGCGACACCAAGGTCTACTCGCTGTGGGATAGCTACGTCCAGGCCGACTTTGTCACCTTCCCCAGCACCTGGGAGGGCTGGGGCAACCAGTTCATCGAGGCCGTCTTCGCGAAGCTGCCGGTGGTGCTGTTCGAGTATCCGGTCTGGGTCAGCGATCTGGGGCCCACCGGCTTCGAGGTCGTCAGCCTCGGACGCGAAACCACCGGCCACGATGCCCGCGGCCTGGTCAGCATCGACCCGGCGAGGGTCGCCGCCGCGGCCGATGAGGTGGTCGCCATCCTCACCGACCCGGCGCGGCGGAAGGCGATCGGCGAGAAGAACTTCGCCATCGGCCGCGACAACTTCTCGCTCGACAACCTCCAGCAATACATCGAAAAGCTGCTGGCCGGGGCCGGGATCGGGTGATCGAAGCCGCCGCCGTCTGATGGGTGCCGACTGAGGCCGGGCCCATCGCCCCCGGCCCATCAGGGCGTCACTCCCCCCGCCGCGCATGCCGCCAGAGTCCTGCCCCATGCCCGATCCACTCACCTGGCACCTGCCCGACCTGCTGGCCAACCCACCGGTGGGCACGCAAATCCTCGGCCATCCCACGCCGGTGCCCGGCTCGCCGACGGCGGTGGCCTTCAACGGCGGCGGCGATGCGCTGATCCTGCCCTGCCACCCGCTGGCCGGTGCGGTCACGCTCACGCTCGAGGCCCTCTTCATGCCGACGTCCGGGGACACTTCCGGGGGCGGGGGCACTTCCGGGGGCGGGGTCCCTTCCGGGG
>PUMS01000371.1 GCA_003551485.1 Phycisphaeraceae bacterium
GAGTTATCTTCAGGGCAGTGTCTCATGCGGCCGGCGCCACACCCACGAGGATGAAAAGCGCGGCCGCCTCTTTCTCCCCTCTCCCCCCGGGAGGGGGGCCGGGGGTGAGGGCGGGTTCGGACCGGCCCAGGGCGTCTCCCCTCACCCCAACCCTCTCCCGGAGGGAGAGGGGGCCGGATTTTCAGGACAGGTCCGCTCACCGCCGACGAGCGGACCGCTGCCGCTTTGCCAACACCAGGGCCGCCACGGCCAGCAGGGCCGTGATGAGCACCATCGCCACCACGGGCACCTGGCCCACGCGCGCGAAAAGGGGCGTCAGCGTGCCGCTGTGGACGGGCATGGATGCGATGCCCTCGACCTGGCGGCTGCGGCCGTCGCTGCTCACCACGGCTTCGATCCGGCCGGCGGCGTCGATGAAGCCGCTGATGCCGGTGTTGACCGACCGGACCATGGGCGTGCGCAGTTCGATGCTGCGCAGCGTGGCCAGTTGCAGGTGCTGGCGCTGCTGGCTGGTACCGGCGAACCAGCCATCGTTGGTGAGGTTGACCATGACATCGGCGCGGCGGGCGCCGCTTTCGAAGACCATCCGGCGCATCAGCCGCGCCACCGCATCCTCGAAGCAGATCGGCGCCACCACGCGCACCTGGCCGGCAGGTGAGCCGGCAGTCTCGATGCTGAAGATCGTTCGGTCGCGACCGGGGGTGAGGGTGTAGTCGAAGTCCCACGGGCTGATGTGGCGGAAGAAGAAGTCCCGCAGCCACGGCCACGCGTCCACCCACGGCAGGTACTCACCGAAGGGCACGAGGTGAATCTTGTCGTAACGCACCGGGTGCTGGCGGCCGCCGCCCTCGCCATCGGGCACGTAGAGATAGGCGCTGTTGTAGCGCTCATCCAGGTGAAGGGCGCCGTTCTCGATGCGCCAGCTCTCCCAGGCGCCGGCGCCGACCAGCACGGGTGCATCAGCGCGGCCGACGGCGGCTTGCAGGTCGCCGGCGGCCTTGGGGTAGAAGCTGTCGGGCTCGAAGAGGCCCAGGGCTTCGGCGTTGAGCGGGCCGGGGGCGATGCTCTCGGGCAGGACGATCAGGTCCGGCCGCGGCTGGCCCGCGGCGGCCTGCTCCAGCAGCGCCAGGGTCTGCCGCCAGTCGGCCTGGAACTGCTCGCGGGTGGGCATATGCAGCACATCCTGGGCGATGTTGGTCTGCACGGCGGCGATGACCGCCTGCGGCGCTGCGGCGGCGGCCCGCTCGACCGCGCCGGGGCGCTGCTGGCCGTAGAGCATGGCCACGCCGAGCACGGCCGCCGCGGCGATCACCGTGGCCGCCAGCGCCGGCCGCGGTGTCCATCGCCCCCGCTCACGCCCCCCCTCACGTCCCCCCTCACGCCCCCCTGCGGCCCCCGCCGCGCGCCACGGCTGGGTGAGCAGGTCGACCACAAGGGCGGCGACGATGGCCATGAGGAAGCTGACGGTCCACTCCCCGAACAGGTCCGCGCTCTGCACCACCCAGCCCGGGCTCTGCCCGGCATCGGCCGCCGCCTGCGTGTGGCCGAGGTAGAACCAGGCGAACCCGCCCGCCGGCCAGGCACCCCGCAGCCATTCGAAGCTGGTCCACACCATCGGCAGCGTCAGCGTCACCGGCAGGTGCAGCCGCCGCCGCTTCACCCTCACCAGCAGCAGAGCCGCCGGGATGTAGACCGCCTGCGACAGGCTCAGCAGCACCATTCCCAGGCCCGTCACCGGCACCATCCAGTACACCATCGCCAGCCACCAGCCCAGCGCGGCCAGATACGTGCAGACCGCGAAGAGCAGCGGCCTTGCCGTCGTTATCGCCAGCACCGCCACCGGCGCCAAGGCCACCCAGGCCAGCGCCCACAGCCCCCGCTCGGGAAACGCCGCCCACAGCATCGCCATCGACGCCGCAGGCAGCACGAGGTGGGCCGGCAGCGACCGGACGCTGTCGGGGGCCAGGAGGGGTTTGTCGGGATTGAAGGGCCTCATCGGCATCAGGATAGGCAACGCTGCGCTTCCCCGCCGCGCCGCCGTGCCAAGCTGGTGAACGAAGCTGCCGCCAAGGAGGCCTCGCCCGCCCCATCCAGCCGGTTAGGATTACCGGGGGGCGGGGCTGCAACCCGGCGGCGGTGCCGGGGTAGGAGACAAGTGTGTCGCAAGTGAGCCGAGCAGGTCCGGAAGGCCCGTCGGAGGACGGCCGGGCCGGGCAGGATCGCGATGGGGCATCGTTGCAGCAACTCGATGATGCTGCGCTGGCCCTGCGCGCGGCCGAGGGCTGCCGCGAGGCGGCCCAGGCCCTGATCCTTCGCTACCAGGCCACGGTACGCGCGTTCCTGCGGCGGCTGACCTTCGACCGCGACCTGGCCGATGACCTTGCCCAGGAGACGTTCCTGCGGCTGCTGCGGCACGTGGGGCGCTACGACAGCCGCTACGCGATGAAGACCTGGCTGCTGACGATCGCCCGGCGGCTGCTGATCAACCACCTCCGCCGCGCCGATCGTCACAACGGCACCCTGCCCGAGCAGCCCCTGCCCGCCGCCGGCGATGGCCCGCTCGAGCAGGCCGATGCCGCCGACCAGCGCCGGAACATCCGCCGGATGCTCGAACACGCCCTCGCCCAGCTCACCGAGCCCCAGCGACAGGCCATCCTGCTGTTTCACCAGCAGGAAATGAGCATCCAGGACGCGGCCAGAGTGATGGGCGTGCCCGTGGGCACGGTCAAGAGCCACCTGCACCGCGCCCGCCACGCGATGCGAAGGACCCTGGTCCAGATGCCGGAGATGATGACATCATGAGCCGTTCCGATGTCCCCAATCCGTCTCACCGGCCCGGCCACGAGGCCGCACCCGGCACCGCCCACCTTGGTGGCGAAGCCGAGCCCGCCGCGCTGTGGGAGCGCTTCCGCGATGATGAGTTGTCCGGGCCGCAGCGCCGGGCCTTCGAGCAGTGGCTGGTTCGGGAGCCTGGCGCGGCCGAGGCGTTCGAGGCCGAATCCGACCTGCTCGAAGCGCTGGCTGAGCCCGATGCCGACCTCGAGGCCGATGGCCCCGCCTTCGCCCAACACACGCTGGGTCGTTGGCAGGCTCCGCAGCGGCGGGACTGGCCGCGCTCGGGGCCGGTCGCGGTGGTGGCGCGCCTGCCGTGGCGCTGGCTGGGGGTGGCGGCGTGTGTGGGGCTGATCGGGCTGACCATCGTCATGACACTCCAGCCGCCACCGCAGCCGGGGCCCACGGCGGGGCCATCGCACGCGGGGGTCACGCCGCCCACGGTGGCCGAATTCCCTGAAAGCCCCCTGACGGTGATCGTGACCGACCTCAACCAGGTCGCGGTGCCCTCGCGCACGCTTGGCGGCGGGCTGGAGCGAAGCTCGCAGCTATGGAATCTCGACAATGCCCTGGCCCAACTGCACCCTTCGGCCCGGCGCCTGGTAGGCACAGGCAGCGAGCCGCGCTGGCTCGCCGGGGCGGCCGATGGGCTCGGTGGCTTCGATATCGAGCAATTCGGCCGCTGGCTGTGGCGACCGGCCGGGCCCGGTGAAGCCGAGCCCGACGGCGGCCTTCAGTAACCGCTCACACGGAGGATTCGCACGATGAACCGCACCATGAATTTGTCCATTGCGCTGACCGCGGCACTGTTTCTGAGCCTGGCACAGGCCCCGGCATTCGCCCAGGAGGCCGCCCGTCTGGCGCCGGCGGAGGCCGACGTCTTCGTCCAGGTCGATGACCTGGCCGGCTGGCGGGCGCAGTGGAAGCAGGACCCGCTTGCCGAGTTCCTGCGCGACCAGGGCGTCGAGCGCCGCAAGCGCCAACACCAGGCCTGGCTGGACATGGCCGAGGCCATGGACCTGACGCCGGGAGCGTTGTTCGATGCCTTCTTCGGCACCCGCATCGTGCTGATCGGGGATGCGGCCGAGGATGGATCGTTCGTGCTCATC
>PUMS01000450.1 GCA_003551485.1 Phycisphaeraceae bacterium
CCCAGGCCTGGCGCACGCTGCCATCGCTGTGCGCGCCCAGGTGCAGGATCAGGTCGCGCTCGCCCGGCAGCACCACGGCCAGGCGCAGTTCCAGATGCGTGTAGTCATCCGTATAACGGGTCAGGCGGACTTGCGGGGTATCGGCGTCGCCGGCGAGCGCCCTGGGCGCTGCCGGGTCCAGGGCCGCGGCGGTGCAGATTGCCGCAACCGTGGCGGCCACACTCAACATTCTTGCAGGCATCGAAATATCCTTTCAAAAATCGTTCGGATCGAGCCATGTTGTGGAAAACGATTGGTGGGACGGCAACTACCGCCTGCCTGGCGGGCGGTCCCAGGAGGCCTCGCCGGCCGTGCCGGCAAGCTCGGCCGCGGTCTGTTGCAGCCGCGCGAAGTAGTCGGGCCAGTCGTGGGCCAGCTCGCGCTGGCTGAGGTACGACGTGGTGCCGCCGGTGCGCTCGAACAGTTCATTGATGAGTTCTCGATACGGCCGGCGCTCGTCTTCGGGCAGTTCCAGGTACGCACGGACGATGGCCATGCGCAGTTCGGCATCCTGCACCCCTTGCCGCAGCATCTGGTACCGCACCGTGGGCACGGCGCCGTCGGGCCCCGGCACGACCAGGGCATTGACATCTGTCCAGAAGCCGTGGTTGCGCGGTCCTTCACCGCCGGGCCGCCAGAAGTCCAGACCGATGTGCCCCAGACGGCCCCACGTCTGCGGCATGGTGCGAAAGAGCACGGGCGGGGAGAAGTCGGCGTGCCGCCATCGGCCGGTGGGCAAGGCCAGAAACTCCAGCGGCTGCTGGACCCGGCCCTCCAGGCTGTCAGCCTCCGCGTGAGAGCCGCCCGGCGTGGCGTTGACGCCCACCTCCAGCCCCGGCAGGCCGATCGCCCGGCCCTGCTCGGGCGGTGGATCGGCACTGAAGTGCGACAGCAGGTCCCAGCGGGCCCAGGGTGCCCACTCCTTCACACGCTCGACGGTCTCCTGCCCCGGGCGAACGTCGCCGGCCAGGCCGAGCATGATGATGCGCTCATCCCAGCCGCGCTTGCGAACCAGCTCGTGCACCCCCTCCAGCAGCGGGCGCCAGAGGGCCTCCCCTTCATCATCCACGATGGCCGGCACAGCGCGGTCACGGGTCCGGCCGGTGGCCGAGTCCCATACCAGCACCTCCAGGGGCGAGCGCGGCTCGACCCGCTCGGGACGGCCTTCAGAACCCCTTCTGCCATAGGCGTGATGAATGTCACTGGCGGTCGCCGCCGACCAGACGCCCAGTGACAGCGCCCGCGGCGGGCCGGCGTGTCTGGCGTACAGGTCCAGATAGCGCTCCAGGATGGAAAAGTCGGGCTCGAGCCCATCATCGGTCTCGATGAAGCGAACCATCGGCTCATGCCAGCGATCACGGTCATCGGGACGCGAGCCCATCCAGCTCTTGGGCACCGCACGCATGTGGGACAGGATGACCGGGGCGAAGACCAGGTCGTTGCCCGCCTTCGCCTGAAGCCGGATCGAGCCTTCCATCAGTCGGAAGTGCTCATCGGACCACATCTCGACGTCGTACTGCATCGCCACCGACTTCGGCGAGTGCGCCAGGTAGATGTCCGAGCCGCCGAAGTCGCGGGGATCGGGCAGCTCGAACCCGGTCACGAGCACCTGCACGTCCGTTGTGAACTGCTTGCCGTTGGCCTCCAGCCGCAGCGTGGATTCGTACCAGCCGGGCCGCTGGCCGCGTGGGGCCTCGACCAGCAGCCAGACCGGCACGGTGGCGGCCTCTTGCGGCGGCTGCTGCATCAGCGCATCGCAGTAATGCACCCCATCGTGCTCGACGGCGAAGCGGATGTCCACCGCATCGGCCGGCATGGTCGCCCCGTCCGGGCCGCGGAGGTCGCCGCTCAGTTCAGCGCGGATATCGACAAGACCATCGGGATCGGACAGCACCGCCTGCCCGCTGCCCACCCCGTTGCGAGGCACCGCCATGCGGATCGGCCTCACCGGCTCGAAGGGATTGCCGATCACCGTGCCTTTGACGGGGCGGCCACGGACCTGCCCCACCGTCCCCCAGCCCCAGCGGCGGCGGACCAATGATTCCTCCGGCAGCGTCTCGGTCACCGGTTCGAGCGCTTCAGCGCTCCACAGCCGCGTGCCGGAAACGGCTTGGCCGTAGGCGATCACGCCCTCGCCGGCGCCGGTCAGCGTCACCTCGCGAAAGCCCAGGTGATTCCAGTGGTCGTCCATGGGTCCCGCCGGCGGGGCCCGGCGGATGTCGATCGCCAGGACGTTGGCGCCCTGCCTGAGGACATCGGCCGGCACCTCGACCGTGAACGTGCGGATGCGCTTGTCGTAGCGGTCCACCCACTGCTCCTGCGGTTGCTCCAGCGGACCGACCTCGGGCAGCGGCGAGCCGTCTTCATCCACGTACGCCTCGGCCGGATAATCCTCAGCCAGCGTCATCGGGCGAAGGTCGCCGTCGGGCAGGTGGCCGCGGCCGACCTCCTCGCCGTTGACGTACACGACCGCTCCGCCGATGCAGCTCACCGTGACCTTCAGGTTCCTGACCCGCCGGGGATCGGCGATGCCGAACATGGTGCGCATCTGCATGGACGTCAGCCACTGCCCGCCCTGGATGGCCACGCCCCAGTCACCGATGTAGTCGAACAGCTCATCCGGCTGGTAGCGGGGCCAGTGGTGGTCGTCGAAGCCCCGGTCCATCCAATCCCGGGGCGGCAGCGGCGAGAAGGCGTGCCCGGCGACTGTCGTCTCGTGCGCATCGGCCGCCGTGGGGTCGAAAGGCACGCTGCGGTGGCGCCACCGAAGCTCCAGGCCGTCATCGTCGGTCCGGGAAATGCCCGGCCCCGTGACAAGATGCACGCGCCAGGGCGTGCCATCGTCGATGAGCGATGCCGACGACCCGGCCGGCGCGGCCGGGGGCGCCCACAGCATCACTGCGAACATCACCGCCGCGCAGCACGTTGGACTCAGCGTTCGTGTCAAACCTGCCATCGCTTGTTCCTTTCGAAAATATGGGCCAACGGCCCTTCATCGTCCGCCGCGGCCCCGGTACGGGACCGCGCAACCATCCGATCGCCCACCCCAACGACCGGTTGAACGCTTACACGATCACACGCTTCGCTCATACATTCTCGAAGTACCCCTGTGGGGGGCGCATCGCCCGAAGCTGCTGGATGCTTGCAGGCCAGTGCCCCCGGCGAACCACATGGCCTCCACGACCGGCGGCGTGCATGGGGGGCGACGCTTCAAACGCTCGGCGGCTCGCTTCCCTTTCACCCCCCGCGGTCGAGCAGCGGGCTGGGCTCATCATCACGGTTGCAACGCCCGGCCACCGGGCCCTATTGCGATCGCCCGCCCAGCCGGCGAGGGATGCTGCCCGGACGGCGGGGCGATGGCCGGTCTCGACAACGGCCACCGGCCGCTTGCCACTGCGGAAGGGAGGAAGGGGGGCGGCACGGGTGATGTGTCCATCCGGGCTTGCCCCCGTCACGCTCCTGGCTGGCGGGCGGCGGCGGCACCCGAGGCATCCTGTGCCATCGGGTCGCAGGAACCTCGCCAAGGCCCGGTGAGCCGGGACCGTTGTTGCATTAACCGGTGCCCGTGAGGCGTTGATGCCAGTGGGAATGCCCGCGCCCCCTGTGGCCTCAAATCAACCTGGATCAAAGGGTTACGACCATGCAACGCATCGTGATGACCATCCTGCTGACTCTCGCCCTGGTCTGGTCCGGGGCTGCGACCGCCGAAGACCAGCCCCAGCCCCAGCCGCGGCCGGTCGAGGGCGCGAAGGTCACGGCCCCCGAGGGTGACTATGCCGTGGCCATTCTGGACTTCGACATCCCCGAAGCGCCCGACCTGTTCGCGCAGTGGCGCTACGTTGGGGCCCTGCGCGACGGCTCGATCTGGATCGACCACGGCATC
>PUMS01000368.1 GCA_003551485.1 Phycisphaeraceae bacterium
GCCACGATCTCCCTTATGCGGCGCCGACGCAGGGCATGGATGTCGGGCTGCTGAACAGCGGTGGTAGTCATGCGCCCAGGGGGCAGACGTGGCCGGTGAGGCAGTCTGACATCCCCGGCCGCGACGGGGGCGACGGCCGCAACTTGCGCCGTCACGATGCGGCTTGGGCTTGGAAGGGGTTGTCATCCTCCTCGAACCACTGCTGTGGCGGCCGGTGGCGGCTTGCCAGCCGTCGCAGGTGTGCGTTGCCGATGGTGAGCGCATCCGGGCGGGGCCCGACGCCGGCCTCCCGGAGCATACGGGCCAGCTTTCGCATCCCCAGCGAAGTGAGGCGATGGCCCAGGGCCAGGTACCTGCGCATGAGCTTGATCAGCAGGGCGTAAGTGTGGGTCATGCTGTTGTCGCGGTTGGCCAGGGTCATCCCCAGTCGGGCTCACGCCGGCTGATCGGCCGGCCGCAGCCGGGTGGCCCGGTCGCTCAGGGGCTGGTAACGCTGGGAGGCGAAGGGGATGAAGTCATCGGGCCAGCAGGCCTGAAGCCGGCACAGCAGCCGCTGCTGGATGGGGGCGGGGTGGATCCGGTCACGTCCGGGCATGGGAACGGTCTCAGCGACGACAGAGCGGGTGGTGGCCATCGGCGAACAGTTCATCGACGGCCCGCTGATGGGCATCGAGGTGAGCCGGTTGCGGCGGCTGGCCGGGGGAAAGGGTCAATTGGATGTGCCCGGCGCAGGCCGTGCCCCGGTCGGTGACCGGCCGCATGGCCACCGCGGGGTGCCCGGCAAGCAGGTGGCGACCGCAGGTACCGAGGGGGTCATCGACGCAGGCAGCGGTCAGTTGCGTGCAGAGGATGGTGGAGCCGGCGCCTCGGAGGGCGGCGAGCAGGTCGCCGTCCGGGTGGCCGTAGCGGTTGCCGGTGCCGACGGAGACCACGGCGAAGCGCGGCTGAACGGCCCGGGCGAGTTGATCGGGTCCGAAGCCCGGCTCCCCGCCGCGCGGGGCGATGGGGGCGGCTGGGGCGCCGTGGTGGGCGACGATGAAGACATCAGCGCGAAGGTCGTGCCCAGTCTCGGCCAGGCGTTTCCAGCCCGGGTAGTCGAGGTCGGCGCCGAAAAGGACGCGTGTGGGGGGCAGGACATGGGCCGCGGCGCCCTCAGCCGTGCCAGGCGCCCCGTTCTGACCGGGCGCATCGGTGGCCAGGCGAAGGACGGCGCTCGTGGCGTTTGGGCCGTGTCCAAGCGGGTCGCCGAGGCGCTCGGCCCCGTGGGCGACGGCCTCGGCATCGAACATGGTGGGGTAGGCGCAGCAGAGGCGGTAGCTGACATCGGGCGGACCGACGAGGGTGGCGCCGGCGCCCGGCTGCGGCTGAGCAGCGACCTCGAGACGATCGACACCACCCACCCATCTCTTCCGCCACCAGCGCTGGGCGTCAAGCCACAGCCGGGCAGGGGGCGTTGCACGATCGACAAGCATGTAAATGCGGCCGATTCGCTTGCGGTACTGGGCCACGATCACGGGTGCGCCACGCGTATGGTCGGCATCGTTGTGAGTGAGGATGATGGCCGCAATGTGTTTGATACGGTGGTGGGAAAGCCACTGGGCCAGACGCGGTCCGCTGACACCGGCATCCACGATGGTGGCCTGGAAGGCGTCGGGGGGAGCGCCGGGTATGGCATCGACGATGACAGCGCAGCTTCCCTGGCCGACTTCCAGGCAGTAGAGCACAGCAGCCCCGGATGCCATGGATTACTCCCGCCCTTTCAGTGGCCAGACGCCCGGCTCGTCCGCCCTGCGCACCGGGATCGAACGCCACGCCTTTTCGATGGCCTTGGGGTCGTGGGGGTCGGGGATGGCCTCGGGCGGCTCGGCCCAGCCGATGCGATCAGGGTATACGCGCACGACGGCGTGGAACCACTGGCCGCAGGGGATTGCATGGCGCAGCGCAGCCGCATCGCGGGGCCGCAGTGTTGTGGTCTGCTGATGTTCTCCGCGCGGCCCCTCTTCCCAGTAGACCACCACCCGGCCATCGCGATCTGCCTGTTCGAGCCGGCCGATGATGGGTTGCTCGACGGGGTTGGTAACGTAGTAGGCATCCCAGTCGATCATGTGATCGAAAATGCGGGTGAGGCGGCGATCCTCATCGGTCTGAGCGTGAGGGGGCTTGTGAACAGCAGTTCGGATCACCTGAGCCAGTCGCAGGTAGAGGTCGTCGAGCGCATCAGCCGTTGTAGTGCCTTCGCCTCGTACACCGATGGTGTCGGTGATCTCTCGGATCTCGGCCACGATGCGTCCATCTTCCACGTTGGTTGTGACGGTGTGCGTGCGCCGGAGCGGGTAGGATGGCCCGCCGGGCGGATCGAGGCTGTTGATCGGGATCAACGGTGCGGTTCGTCCATGGCAGGACCGCCAGGCGGAGACCGGCAGGGCGGCGAGGTCCTTGCGGGACGCTTCATGAGAGTTCGCAGCGTCTTCGGCATACTGCGGGTCCGCCGAGCGCGCCGGTTCGCCACGGTCGTCGTCAAGGGCTTCAAGCATCTCGGCGATAGCAGCGATCTCGCGTGCTGACGAAGTGGACAGGGCGGCGACAATGGATCGGACGCCGGATTGTGGATCAAGCGAATACGCTTGACGAACGGAATTGGGCGGCGTACCAGCGAGTTTGCGGCCCGTTACCTTTGGCGAACGCGGCCTTGCACGCAGGATGGTCATTGGCTATTGCTCCGCACGAAACAGCTGCTTGCAGCGTTCGGTGAACGTGTTCTCGAAAAGCCGTCGGGTATGCTCATGTGCGCCAGCGAGCCATTCGCTCAGATGGGCGGACGTTGCGGGTCGAGCCTGCGTGGCAACATAGTCGAACTGGAAGAGGAACGCCGTGCGGTCGGGATCGGCCGAAGGCTGCTGCCTGAATGAGAGGGCCAGAATGTCTCCCTCCCCGGCCCCGGCGACTTCGAACGCCATGGCGACATTGGTTATCGGCTCTCCCGCTTCAATCGGCAGTACGGGGTACAGGTTGAAGTATGCGGCCAACTCAAACTGTGACTCCGGCACCACGACCTTATCAACATAGTGTAGGGCGACACGCTCGATCTGGGCGACCGGCCAGAGGTCAACATAGTGCGAAAATGCCTCCAGAAGCACAGATTGGAAGCTCTCCCATCCGTAGTACGGCGGAAGCTGGTTAACCACGAGCAGATTTTCAGCGATCTGAGCTACGGTCTTGCCGTCACTGGACTGGAAGCGGTACCGCGGTGTGGGGGGACCGTGGGGCCGCACATCGAGCCCCTGCCCGCCCTTTGCGCCATGCGGCACTGTCACGGCGATACCTACAGTATGTAAGTCCTTTCTTACAGGCATCTTATGCCTGATCCGCTCATAGAACTGCGGCGTCTGGAAGGCGTCCCATTCCTCACCTTCGCTCAGAGCAAAAAACAGCTCGCAGAACACCTCGACCAACGGCGGGTTCTTGTACTGCCTCGTTTCACTCATCGCTCACTCCCTGGCCAGCATGATCCGCATGGCCCGGCTGCATCGGCGGCCGTGCTCGGGGTCGGTCAGCTTGCTGAACCAGTAGTAGGCCTCCTCATCGGTCATCACCGCGATCTGCTCGGCGACGTCGGCCATGCGGCTGCTCTTACGCAGGGGCTTGACCGCCAGCAGCAGCAGCCCGAGCCGGACACCGGACAGCTCTTGGAGCCGGAAGGGGGCCTTGCGGCTGCGTGAGAGGTCCGAGGGCCGGTAGCCGGCCTGCCGCAGCGTGGCCATGATCTGGTCCATCACCGCCTGCTTGGGCACACCCCGCACCCGCACCACCTGCTGCCACTGCGGGTCATCGCCGGGCACGGCCCGGCTGCGGGCGGGCACATCGTACAACGCCAGCCAGTAATCGGCCGAGCCGTTGGGCAGCACACGCAACTCGAA
>PUMS01000352.1 GCA_003551485.1 Phycisphaeraceae bacterium
CCCCCCCGAGCCCCGCACGGAGTCTGCGCATGATCCAGAGCAGCGATGACCAGATCAGGGAACGTATCGGTGAACTGGGCCGCAAGGTCTTGGGCGGTGGGTTGCTCAGCCGCGAGGAGGCACGCGAACTGGCCCGTGCGCAGGGCGAGTTGCTCTACGACCTGTTCTACTGGGCCAACCGCATCCGGCTGCGGTTCGTGGGCAACACGGTCAAGCTCTGCTCGATCGTGGCCGGCCGCGTCGGGGCGTGCAGCGAGGACTGCGGCTACTGCTCGCAGTCGAAGTACTACAGCACGCACGTCACCCCCAGCCGCGCTGAGGTCGATCAGATCGAGGCCGCCACGCAAGAGGCCATCCGCCACGGCGCTTCGAGCTTGGGCGTGGTCAACTCCGGCCGCGGCCCCACCGATGCCGAGCTCGACCGGCTCGAGCCCTATTACCGCAAGGTCGTGGCCGAGGGGCGCATCCGTCCCTGCGCCACGCTCGGGGAACTGTCGCCCGAGCACGCCAGGCGCCTTGCCGACATGGGCGTGCAGCGGATCAACCACAACCTCGAGACCAGCCGCCGCCACTTTCCCAACATCGTCAGCACCCACACCTACGATGACCGGCTTCGCACGATCCACGCGGCGAAGCAGGCGGGGCTGAGCATCTGTTGCGGCGGGATTTTCGGCCTCGGCGAGGACTGGGAAGACCGCCTGGACATGGCCTTGGAAATCCGCCAGATCGGTGCCGACGTGGTGCCGATCAACTTCCTCAACGCCATCGAGGGCACGCCCATGCACGGGCGGGTCGCGGACCTGAAGCCGATGGAGGCGCTGAAAATCGTAGCCATTTACCGGTTCCTGCTGCCCGATCGCGAACTGAAGATCGCCGGCGGCCGCGAGAAGATTCTGCGCGACCTTCAGAGCTGGTGCTTCTTCGCCGGTGCCAGCAGCATGATGGTGGGCAACTACCTGACCACCTTCGGCCGCAACCGCGAGGAGGACCGGCAGATGTTCCGCGATCTCGAGCTCAACTGGGTTGGTTACGATGAGCAGGAGCGTGAGCTGCCCGATGCTGAATCGGCCGTGCGCGAGCTGTCCCTGCCGGTGCTCGGGGCGGCGATGGGCTAACCGGCCGCAATCCTTGCACGGTCGGTGGCGGGTTGTCGCAGGGCGTTGCGACCACGTCTGTAGACGATAAGTCCCTGTTGACGGCGTGCTTTTCAGCCTGGCTGATCGTGGCATCCACCCTTGTGGGTGCATGAGGTCCCACGTGCTTCGCGGGCGGCGGGTACCGGGCGGTTCGACGTGTTCGCCATCCGTTCTGGCCAGGCAGAGCGGTTCGGCCGCCGATGCGATAAAAGTCAATCCGGGGCGTTACACCGGTTACAGGGGCGGCTACAATGGCCGTGGCGCGATGGGCCGGCGCCGGGTCGATGGAGCGACCCACCCCCGGACTGTGGCCCCCGGCCCTGAACCATCGTCCGGTCCCCGTGGACTGAGCCGCCCGTCGCGCCAGGCCGGGTCGTTGACAGGTCGGATGCCTCCCTTCGGCGAACCTGTCAGCCTGTTGACCCACCCGCCCGCTCCACCGACGGCCCGGCCAGGGGCCGCTTCCGCGATCACGGTTACAGCAACGGAGGCCGATCGACCATGAGCGTTGTCAAGCAGAGGCCAAACCCCGCTCGCGGGGCCCGAGCCGGTCATTCAACGAGTGTGCGGGGCCGCCGCGGCCGATTCGGCCGCTGGTTGGTGCCGCTGACCACCGCTGTGCTGTTGCTGGGCCTGCCCCTGGTTGCGCCGGTCGCATCGGGGGCATGGGCCGAGGCCGCCGCCACCGGCGAAGGTGCGGCGGCCATCGCCGAAGGGCCCACCTTCAGCAATCTGTTCATGTTCAGCCCGGTGATCAACAGCATCCTTCTGGCGCTGAGCCTGCTGTCGCTGGCGATGTTCCTTTACCTGTTGCTGTCGGTACATCCCCAGGGCCTGGCGCCGCGGGCGTTCGTCGATGAGATCTACCGCCTGGTGGGCGACGGCCAGTACAAGGAGGCCATCGACTTCTGCCGCGGGCATCGCAAGCTGTTCGCCGCCTCGGTCATCCGGCGCTGCCTGGACAACGCCGACAAGGACCCCTCGGTCCTGATGGCGGTGGTCGACAGCGAGGGCAAACGCCGCGCGGACACGATCTGGAACAGCCTCAGCTACCTGGCGGACGTGGCCAACGTGGCGCCGATGCTGGGGCTTCTGGGCACCGTGCTGGGCATGATCAAGGCCTTCCTGGTGGTTCGCTGGGAGACGGTGGCGGCCAGCACCGCGCCGCTGGCCAGCGCCATCGGCGAGGCGATGAGCACGACGATGTTCGGCCTGTCGGTGGCGATCCTGGCGCTGGTGTTCCACTCGGTGATCAAGAGCCGCGCCACGCGCGCCCTGGCCGAGGTCGAGCAGGTGGTTCACGCCGTGGCCGACCGCATCGCGCGGCAGAACGTGGCGGCGGCGCCGGCGGCCGCCACAGCGCGTTATGAAGGTGGACGCAAGCGATGAGCTTTGCCACACCGCAGAGACAGCGCTCCGGACCGGCCCTGCCGCTTGCGGCGATGGTGGACATCCTCTTTCTGCTGCTGGTGTTCTTCATGACCATCTCCCACTTCCGCGAGGCCGAGCGCACCGACAGGCTGTTCGAGACCAACCCGCCCGGGGCACGCACCGGCGAGCGGCACTTCGAGGTGTCGCCGATCTACATCACCATCGCCGCCGACGGCTCGCTGGCACTCAATCGCCAGGAGCACACCCGCCAGTCGCTGCGCACGGCGCTTCGCGCTGCGGGCAGCGCGTTTCCCGATGAGCAGGTCGTCGTGCGGGCCGACCGCGACGTGCCCACCTGGCGGCTGATCGAGGCGGTCGACATGGCGCGTGAGGCGGGTTTTCTCAACGTCGGGCTCGCCGTCGAGCACGATCCATCCGATCCGGACGATTCGGACTAGCCCCCACGCCTGCGAGGATGCACGAGCATGAACGAGTGCCGAAGCTGGGCCATCGCACTGATCGCCGCACTGTCGGCCGCCGCCGCCGCGCCCGCCACCGCCCGTGCCAATGAGGCCGATCCCGCGGGCGCGGCTGACCAGCAGCGTCGGGCGACGCTGGTCAGCGAGGCCGCGCACGAACAGTTCATCTTCGCCCACCGCCTCTACCTCACCGGCCGACATCAGCACGCGGCCACCGCCTTCGATGAATACCTCGAGAAGTACCCCGGGGATGAGAAGCGCGGCGATGGGCTGTTCTTCCGCGCTGACCTGGCCCTGCGCCAGGGCGACCTGGACCTGGCCGACCAACTGCTGGAACAGATCGAGCAGCCGCGGTTCGTCAAGGGCGATGCGCTGAACATCCTGCGCGGTCAGGTCCACTTCGAGCAGGGCCGCCATGAGCAGGCGATTGCTGCGCTTCAGCGGGTCGACCTGGTCGAGCTCGGTGAGCAGACGGTGCTGTGGGTGCGTCACCTGCTGGGCCGGGCGTATGCGAGGTCGGGCAATTTCCCGGCCGCGGCGGCGCAGTTCGAGCGGGTGGTCGAGCAAACGGGCCCGCACCGCGCCTCGGCCCTGTATGAGTTGGCCCAGGCGCGTGCGGAACTGGACCAGATCGATGCCGCATTGGAAGCGGCCCAGCACTGTGTCGAGCTGCGGCATGCCGAGCTGTCGCCGCGGGCCGCGGCCTTCGCCGCCGATCTGGCCCACGGCCGGGGGCGGTACGACCAGGTGCTCGAGTTCACCCGGGCCATCATCGAGAACCACCAGGGCTCGGCCCAGTTCGGCCGCGCGGTGATCGACCAGATGTGGGCCCTGCACGCCACGCGGCGGTACGAGATGGTGGTGCAGACGGCTTCGCAGCATTACAACCAACTCGAGCCCGCCCGCCGTCACAGTGCCGACTACATCGCAGCGCTGTCGTTCTATGAAAGCGGTGAGCCCGGCCGCGCCGCACAGCACCTGCAACGCATCCGCCGTCAGGCACCCGGCTGGCACCGCGAGGCGAACGTGCTCTACATGCTGGGCCTGTGCCTGTTCGAGCTGGGGCGCTACGACGAGATGGAGCCGGTGATCGCGGAACTGGCCGCGAATCACGGCGAAAGCGAGCAGGCCGCGCGCGGAATGCTGCTGCTGGCCCGGGGCGACATCGTTCGCGATCGGCCCGAGCGTGCGATCGGGCGCCTCGGCGAGCTGATCGACGATGGCCCGGACAATCCCGTCTACGCCGATGCGCGGCTCCAGCGCGGCCACCTTCGCGAGCGGGCCGGACAGTGGGATGAGGCCGCCAGCGACTACGAGGCTTACATCCGCTGGGCCGGCGATGACCTTGCCCGCACGCCCGATGCGCGCCTGGCGACCCTGCGGCTGGCGCACGTGCGGTTCCAGGCCGGACGCTTCGAGGTCGCCGAGCGCGTCGCGGCCATGCTGCTGGAGGATGACGGCCTCGAGCCGGACATGCGCGAACACGCCATGTACCAGCGCTCGCAGGCGCTGATCCGCCTCCGCCAGCGCCAGGAAGCCGCCGCGCAGCTCGATGAGCAACTCGCCGCCTTCCGCGATGGCCGCTTCACCGCCGCCGCCCACTACTGGCGCGGCGTGCTGAGCCTGGCCGAGGGCGAGGCCGAGCCGGCCATCGACCACCTGCTCCAGGCCGGCCATGATGAAGGTTTCGAAAGGGGGCTTCGGTCCAACGCCCTGCGCATGGCCGCCGAAGCGCAGCGGCGGCTTGGCAAGCTGGCCGAGGCGCGTGAGGTGCTCGAACGGCTCGAGCAACTGGTCGGCACCGAAGGGCTCAGCGGCGTCGAGCGGCTGTGGCTGGCTCGAGTGCGCATCGAGCAGGCCGCGGGGAAGGACGACCACCGCGCGGCACTTGACTACCTTCGGCCGCTGCTGGAGCGTGACGCGGCCCCGGGCAGTGAGCTGACCGCATCGCAGGCCGTCGAGGCCGACCTGCTGGCGGCCCTTGGCCGCCGCGAACTGGGTGATCTCGACGAGGCCGCGCGCGGGCTCAACCGCGTGGTGACCCGCGGCCACGGCTTTGCGCCGCGTGCCCGCCTCGAGCTGGCGCGCACCTACGCGAAGCAGGAGCGAATCGACCGCGCCATCGAGGAATACGACATGCTGTTGCGCGCTGCGGGACGCGTGGATGAGCGGCTGGTGGTTGACGGCCTGTTCGAGGCGGCGGAACTGCTTCGCCGGCGCGCCCTGGAGCATCAGCGCCAGGGCCGCGAGAGCCGCGCTGCCGAGGACCATCAGGCCGCGGACCAGCGCCTGCTTCGCCTGGCGCTGATGTACCCCCACGAGCGCTTCACGCCCATGCCGCAGCTTGCCCTGATCGAGCTGGAGCGCCATGCCCGCAGCGCCGGCCGCGACGATGACGCCCGGCGCTACCAGCAGCAGTTGATCGACGGCTACCCCGATACGATCTTTGCACGCTATGCCGAGGCCATGCAGGAACTCGATCGCGGCCGACGCAGCGTCGCCCTGCGCCGGCTCGAGGCCCTGCGCGATCGTGAAGAGCGGCTCGAGCCGCGCTTCGAACGCATCGTACAGACCATGATTGAACGGCTGGAGCGAGCGTCATGACACGCCATCCACGCGCGCCGATCCGTCCGCGGCGGCACATCGCCGATCCGCGGAACCCGCTGACGGTCACACTGGCGATCATGCTCAGCCTGCTGGTGCATGCGGTGATCGCCGTGGGGCTGATTGACCGTTCCCTGGGCCGCATCGACATGCCGCAGCGCGAGCAGCAGTTCCGTGTCGAGCGTGTTTACGACGTGGCGATGCCGCCGGTGCTCGAAGACCGGCCGCGCCTCGATGAGCACGACCCCTCGCTCGATGAACTGGCCGAACTGGGCATGGCCATGCTCGAGCAGCCCGATCCGCTGGCCGAGCAGCCGGATCGGCCCTCTCTGCCCACTCCCGATCTGCCCGCCGTCGATGACCATCGCCCCGCCGAGCCGCAGGCCGCTGCGGGCGATCGTGACGGTGAGCAGGCCGTTGCCGAGCTCGAGCGCCCCGGCGAGATGGACCGCCGCATGGCCGAGCTGCCCGAGGAGGCGATTCGGCGGCCGCATCCCAGCGGCACCGATGCCCGCGGCGTCGAACTGGGTGCCGGTGGGGATGAGGATGCCCTGGGCATGGGTGGCGACGTTGAGGGGGCGGGTGGGCTGGCCGGGCGCGCTGAGTCGCTGCTCGATGGCGCCCGCCTCTCGGGCGGTGCGCTGCCGCCGATGCCGCTGCCGCCGGCCGAACACCAACCCGACACCCGCCCACGCGAGCAGGCGCAGGTGCGCGATGATCCGTTGCCGCGGCTTCAGCCGGTCGAGTTCGCCGAGGACCTGGCCCGGCAGGACCCGGACCTGAACTTTCCCGAACACCTGGACAACGACTTCGAATACCGCGTCACCGTCTATCAGCCCAACCTGGCGCGGGGCGATACCGCGGGCTACTTCCGCGTGGACATCACGCCGCGGCGGACGCTTCAGCGCCTCGAGGTGATGCAGAAGGATGTGATCTACCTCATCGATACCTCCGGCAGCGTGCCGCAGGAGTGGGTCGATGAGATCAGCAGGGGCGTTTCCGACGCCCTGGGGGCGCTCAACCCCGGCGACCGGTTCAACATCGCCTTCTTCAGCGACCGGCCGATCTTCCTCAATCCCGCCGGCCCGGTGGCCGCGACCAACGACAACATGCTCTGGGCCCGCCGCTTCCTCCAGCAGGGCCGCAGCGAGGGCTGGACCGACCTCAACCAGGCCCTCTCGCGCCTGCTGGTGAAGAACGTCGACCCCAACCGCACCTACAACCTGGTGTTCATCTCCGACGGTGTGCCCACGCGCGGCGTGCTCAACACCCCGGACCTGATCAACCTCATCACCCGCGACAACGATGGGGTGGCCAGCATCTACGCGGTGGCCGCGGGCGAGCGGCGCTGGCAGAACCGCGAGTTGCTGGACTTTCTGGCCTACCGCAACAAGGGCTTCACCGCGCCCGTGGACCGGCTGGACCAGATGGCCACGCGCATCCGCGAGCTGGCCAGCCGCATCCGCTTTCCGATCATCAAGGATGTGCACCTGGGCGTGGTCGGCCCGGGCGAGGGCCAGACCTTCCCGCGCATCCTGCCCAACATCCACCGCGGTGAGACCTTCAGCGTGTTCGGCCGCTTCGATGTACCCGGTGAGTTCACCATGCGCCTCAGCGGCCGCGCCGGCCAGCGCCGCTACGACTTCACCTTCACCCGCGACCTGCGCAACGCCGCCGAAGGCGGCCGTGAGGTCGCCCGCGGCTGGGCCTTCAGCTACCTGCACCACCTCTACAGCGAAATGCTCTACGAGGATGAAGCCGCCCAGGCCGAACTCCGCAACGACATTCGCGATCTCCGACGACGCTACCGCCTGCGAACGGTCTACGACTGAGGCGCCACCGCCCGGGTGCTGCTGTCTGCTTGTCAGCCGGTGCCCCCGGTGGATGCGCCAGGGGCATTGCGCTGAGCGCAGGAAAAAGCGCCGCCGGCGACAGCGGCGCTTCCAGTCGGGGCCGTGGCACGCCCCTCACCCCCTCACCCCGCCGTCCCCCGCGGAACAAGCCGTCTCAGGCGACGCGCAGCATGTCGGCGAAGCCGGCCATGCGGGCATCGATATCCGTGCGGGTGATCTGCTTCATCCGCTCGAGGCTGAAGGCCTCGATGTTGAAGCTGGCCACGATCGTGCCGTAGGCCAGCGACTTCTTGATGCTGTCCAGTCCCAGGTCATCGCAGCCGGCCAGGTAGCCCATCATCCCGCCGGCGAAGCTGTCACCGGCGCCGGTGGGGTCGTGCACCTCGCGCGAGGGGTAGGCCGGCAGAGCCACCACACCCTCGCGATGCAGCAGCAGGCAGCCGTGCTCGCCCTTCTTGATGACCACGAACTTCGATCCCATGCTCACGATCGCCTCCGCGGCGGCCACCAGGTTGGTCTTGCCCGTCAGCAGCTTGGCTTCCGAGTCGTTGAGCACCAGGCCATCGATGACTTTCAACAGCGCCTTCAACTCATCATTGGCCGTATTGATCCAAAGGTCCATCGTGTCGGCCACCACCAGCCGCGCATCGGGAAACTGCTGGCGCAGCTCCATCTGCCCGGCGGGATGGGTGTTGGCCAGGAAGACGTAGCGGCTGTCTCGGAACGGCTCGGGCACCGGCGGCAGGGCCTCGGCCAGGACGTTGGGCTGGACGTCGAGCGTCTCGCGCTCGTTCATGTCCTCGAGGTATTTGCCCGTCCAGCGGAAGGTCTTCGAGCCCTTGCGCTTCTCCAGGCCGCGGGTGTCGATGCTGAAGTGGCGGAACACCGCATCGTGGGCATCGGGAAAGTCCTCACCCACCGCCGCCAGCAGGCGCACGTTGCAGAAGTAGCTCGCCGCCGCGGCGAAGTAGGTGCAGGAGCCGCCGAGCACTTCATCGGCCTTGCCCTCGGGTGTGATGACGGTGTCGATGCCGATACTGCCGGTGACGATCAGTGACATTTCATGCTCCATGTGTGTGGTTGTTGTTGCTTTGATTGAGTGAGTCTGCGATTGCAGGTGCCTTCGCCTGCACCTGCGACGGTTGCCCGGTACCCTGTGACCATCGCCTTGCCTGCCCACCAGCCGGTCAGCCCGGGTCCGCCTTCCGGCAGACATCAGGGCTCGATGCCGCCCATCTGGCAGAGGATGCGCCAGGCATCGGGCTCGATGGGCATCACCGACAGCCTCGACTGGCGGATCAGCGGCAATCGGGCCAGGCGAGGCTCAGCCTTGATCTGCGCCAGTGTCACGGGCCGGGCCATCGGCTCGATGGCCTTGAAGTCCACCATGCCGAACCGGCCGGAGGGGTCCTCGGGGTCGGGATGCCAGGTCCGCACGACCTCGAGCACGCCGACGATGGCGCGCTGCTTCACCGAGTGATAGAACAGGGCCCTGTCGCCGCGATTCATGGCCTTGAGGTTGTTGTTGGCCTGATGGTTGCGCACGCCGTCCCAGGGCGCCGTGCGTTTTGGTGCAGTCCAATGGTCGTTCCACGACCACTGCCCCGGCTCGGATTTGACCAGCCAATACCTCATCGCAGGCGGGGATTATAGCGTCTTGCACCATCCCCGCAGCGCATCGGCGCCTCTGACTCGGAGCAAACGCATCTCGCCCCCCGCCCCCGCTTCCCAAGACGCGGGCCTGCATGCATCCGCTCGGGGTGGCGACGGCTCGTTGCTGTCCCGCCGCGTTGGGGGTAAAATGCTGTATCCGATTTGGTTATGCGGAGTCGGATGGGCTGAACGGTACACGGGGGCGATTCCGGGAAGGTGTTGTTGCATGAGTGGCTGGCGCCAATGGTTGAACGAGAATCCGAGGGCGGCCGGTGCGGTGGCCGTCGCGGTGGTGGCGATTGCCGCGGGGGCGGTGGTGTTGACCACCATGCGATCCGCAGCGCAGCAGAGGGAGTATTTCTGGAATATCGATACCGGCGAGGTGGAGAGGGTGGCCTACGGGCAGCATCCGCCGATTTTCAACGAGCAGGGCCACCAGCTCGTACGGGCCTACGTCTATTCCTGCGGCCGATGCACGCCGCAGCAGTGGCAGGTGCTGCGCCTGGAGCGTTATCCGCGGGCGGTTCTTGACCGCATCCGCCGGCTCGAGGCCGAGGCCCCCGGCTTTCGGCAGATCGACTGGGAGCGCGGCGAGGAAGATGACCCCTACCTGCGGGTCGAATTCCTGTGGAACCCCACGCCGCAGTCGGCCCGTGATGACCGCGCCTGGCAGCGCATCCGCACCTACGCCGACTCCCGCGCCCTGGATGATGAGGAATCGGCCCGCCTCCGCGCGATGTGTGAGGGCGGCCAGCCGCCGAGGCGCTGCCACCCGTGAGTTGCGCATCGCGGCAGCGGATGGGTGCGGTTTCTCCGGTTGCCGCCCTGAGTATGGACCAGGGCCCCGCCGCCGACCCCCGACAGGTGTCATGCCCCCTCGCCATCCCGCCGTTGGGTGCGGGGGACGGGGTTGGCAAGCCGGGGGTGGGTGGATATACTGTGCGGCTCGCTTCGCCGCCGGGCAGGGTGCGCGGTGGCGGCGGAAGATCGGTGAACGTAACCCCAGGGGGTCGGTGCCGGGCCGGGATGGTCCGCAGGCGGCCCGGGAGCAGCAGCGATGGCCAAGGCCAAGAAGCCCATAGCGACACGGTTCAAGATCCAGGCGCCCGGCGGTCAGGCCACGCCCGCGCCGCCCATCGGCCCGGCCCTGGGTCAGCACGGGGTCAACCCCGGCCAGTTCATCCAGCAGTTCAACGCCGCCACCGCCCATCTCAATGGCAAGGTGGTCGGCTGCGTGATCACCGTCTACAACGACCGCTCGTTCGACTTCGAGGTCAAGAGCCCGCCCGCGGCGGTGCTGCTCAAGGAGCGGGCGAGCATCGACAAGGGCTCGGGCGTGCCCAACAAGGAGAAGGTGGGCAAGGTGACGCTCGATGACCTGCGCGCCATTGCCGAGGAAAAGGAAAAGGAACTGACCGGCCTCTCGGAAGAGGCGCGCATGCGCATCATCGCGGGCACGGCCCGGAGCATGGGCATCACCGTCGAGGGCTGGGACAAGTGATAAGCACTTGTGAGTAATGGGCTTGAGGCTCACCGCCACCACGCGGCCGGGCTGCGGAGCCCTGAATGGACGCTTCCGGGGCCGGGGGCGGCATACCACGGGCCGTGAACCGTGGGAGACCGCCGGCCGTCGCCGATGCCCGATTGCACCGGGCGACGCGGGGCCGAAGTCGAAAGGAAACACGACATGACCCGTCGAGCCAAACGCTATCGCGCCGACATGGCCAGGATCGAGCGCGGCAAGCCGGTGACTTTGGAAGAGGCGGTGGAGAAGCTCAAGGGCTTCACGCCGACCAAGTTCGACCAGACCGTCGAGTTGTGCATGCACCTGGGTATCGACCCGCGGCAGGCCGATCAGCTCGTGCGGGGGTCGGTTTCGCTGCCGCACGGCATCGGCAAGGCCAAGCGGGTGATCGCCTTCTGCCCCGACGACATGATCGAGGCGGCGAAGGCCGCCGGCGCGGTCGAGGCCGGGGGTGAGGACCTGGTCAAGAAGATCGAAGGCGGCTGGATGGATTTCGATGTGGCCGTGGCCAGCCCGGACATGATGCGCGTGGTCAGCCGCCTCGGCCGCGTGCTCGGCCCCCGCGGGTTGATGCCCTCGCCCAAGAGCGGCACGGTGACGCGGGATGTGGCCCAGGCGGTGCAGGAGTACGCCGCGGGCAAGGTCGAGTTCCGCAACGATGACGGCGGCAACGTCCACGGCGTGGTGGGCAAGTTCAGCTTCGAGCCGCAGAAGCTCATCGAGAACGCGCGGGCGTTCTACGACCACATCGTGCGGATGAAGCCCGCCGCGGTGAAAGGCCAGTTCGTGCGGAAGGTGAGCCTTTCGGCCACCATGACCCCTGGCATCACCGTGGAAGTGTAACCCCCCGCCCCCGGCCCCCGCCGCGTTGCGGCCCCCAGCCGCCAGCCTCGCCACACCAGCCGGCCCCATGCCGGGGCCGCCAGCAGGAAAGTGAACCATGAGCAAGCCGGTCAAGAACCTGATCATCAAGGAATACCAGCAGCGCTTCGGTGAGCTCGACGGCGCCGTGCTGATCGACATGCGCGGCATGAAGGCGGTCGAGACCAATGCCTTCCGCCGCAACCTCGCCGATAAGGGCATGAAGGTGACGATCGTGAAGAACCTCCTGGCGCGCCAGGCGCTGGGCGGGTCGAAGCTCGAGCCGGTCGGCCCGCTGCTCGATGGGCCCACCGCGCTGGTCTACGGCGGTGAGAGCGTGGTCGATGTGGCCCGTACGCTCATCGACCAGGCCAAGGCCTTCAAGACCATCCAGTTCAAGGGCGCGGTGCTCGATGGGCAGGTCTTCGCCGCTGGTGAGGTCGACGTTCTGTCGAAGTATCCCACCCGCGATGAGGCCATCGGGCAGGTGCTCAGCGCTGCGCTCGGCCCCGCTTCGCAGCTTGCCGCCGCCGTCACCGGCGCCGGCGCAACGCTGGGCGCGGTGCTCAAGAGCATCGAGGAGAAGCTCGAGAAGGGCGAGGCGATTCAGAAGCAGGCCTGAGTCGCGGCGGGTGTCCGCCGCGTGTTGATTTACCATACAAGCCGATTCCCCACCGGCACCCGACTGGCTGGTGACAGTTAAATGGCCGGCGTTCGGCCACCTATCGGGTCCGGGCAGCACCAACGGAGCCAGACGAATGTCCGAAGCAACCAGCACCGAGATCAAGGAACTGGGCGACAAGATCGCCGGCCTCACGCTCAAGCAGGCCGTGGACCTGAAGGATTACCTTAAGGAAGCCTACGGCATCGAGCCGGCCGCCGGCGGAGCGGTGATGATGGCCGCCGGCCCGGCAGCGGGCGAGGCCGAAGAGGTCGAGGAGAAGACCGAGTTCGACGTCGTCCTCAAGTCGGCCGGCGACAAGAAGATTCAGGTCATCAAGGTCGTCCGCGAGGCCACCGGCCTGGGCCTGAAAGAGGCCAAGGAACTGGTCGACAACGCCCCCAAGCCGATCAAGGAAGGCATCAGCAAGGAAGATGCCGACACCCTGGCCGAGAAGCTCAAGGAAGCCGGCGGCGACGTCGAGATCAAGTAGTCCCCCCATGCCTGCCCCACGCCGCTTCCGCGGCGATCGGGCACCCCACCCGACGCACCGCAACCGCCCGCCGACCCCGGCGGGCGGTTGTCGTCGGGACGCGAGTCAGGTCGGACACGGCATCCGGGCAGCGCCGCGCAGGATGGACCGCTTGCCACTGACGGGTGGACGAGCCGCCGGCGGCACGCGGTGTGGACTTGCGCCGGGTGAGGCAACCGGATCGTCAGGGCACCGCTACCGAACGCTGCTGCTGGTGCGGACGCGGCGGGTGGTCTGGTGGTGGGTATGCACGGGGCGGCCGTGGATGTGGCCGTAGCGCTCGGTGGTCCAGGTGGTGGAATGCTCGTAGACCGGGCCGGTGTAGGCGCCGGCGGCGACGGGCCGGCGGTCGCGCCAGTCGGCGTACCAGGGGGGTGTGGGGGGCTGCGCGGTAGGGGCCTCCCGCCGCAGGGCCTGTTGCTGCGGGGCGGGCAGCACCAGTGAACGGTGGCGGTCGGTCACCACCGGTGCCGGCCGGGCCGCCGGCGGTGTGGCGAACTGGCGCAGGTGGGCCTGCCGCGGCTGGGTGTGGCAACCGGCGAGCAGGGCGAGCAGCAGGCAGCCAAGGGCGGGGGCGGCAAGCTTCATGGCGCCACGGGGGGTAAAGGGCGCGCCGCGATGGCGCGGCAGGGGTTGTGCGACTCTAAGTGGCTGTGGATAAATCGCTTGCGATCGGGTACGCCCCGTGTCCGCTTGTAGCGGCCGTGGCGGCGGTGCCGGTTGTCGAACGGCGGCAACGGGGCCGTTCGACCCGCTCGACATGCGATTGTAGATTGTGCGATTCGCCGTTGGGGGTTCCCGGCGGTGCTTTTTTGAGGAAGTCGAGCATGCCCGTCCAAGTCACCGCCGCCGCGCCGCCGTTTGAAGCGCCGGCCTACCTGGCCACGGAGGATGCGGTCAAGACGATCGCGCTGGATCAGTACGAAGACCGCTGGCTGTGTCTATTCTTCTACAGCACCGACTTCGGGCGCATCTGCCCCACCGAGGTCGCCGCCTTCGCCGCAGCGCACGAGCAGTTTCAGCAGCGCCACTGCGGTCTGCTTGGCTGTTCCTGCGACACGGTGGTGGTGCATCGCGCCTGGTGCGCCCAGGTCCAGGCGCTGCGCGGGCTGCCTTTTCCCCTGCTGGCGGACGTGACCAAGCGGATCGCCATGGACTACGGCGTGCTGCTGCCGCAGGAGGGCATCGCGCTGCGGGGGACATTCCTGATCGGCCCCGATGGGGTTCTTCGCTGGATGAGCGTCCATGACAAGCGGACCGGCCGGGGCATCGAGGAAGTGCTGCGCAGCCTCGATGCGCTTCAGACCGGCCGGCCCTGTCCCTGCGACTGGCAACCGGGGCAGGCCACGCTCGGCCAGGGTGAGGATTGACCGGCGCACCGGGTGGAAGGGAACCGATGATGACCGAGCCAACCGATGATCTGCATCGTGACCGGCGCCTGCTGATCGGGGCGAGCTGGTATCCGGAGATGTGGCCCCCCGGCGAGTGGCCGCGCGACATCGAGCGGATGCGCGAACTGGGCTTCACCATCGTGCGGCTGTTCGAGTTCGCATGGCACCGCTTGGAGCCGGCCGAGGGCGAGTTCGACACCGACTGGGCCGTTCAACTGCTGGACCTGCTGCACGAGGCGGGCATCGCGGCGATGATCGGCACGCCCACCGCCGCGCCGCCGGCGTGGCTTACGGCGAAGTACCCCGAGGTGCTCAAGACCGATGCCAGGGGCCGCCGCGCCACCCACGGCCAGCGCAAGCATGGCTCGCACATCAGCCAGCGCTACCGGGCCCTGGCCGGGCGCATCGTGACGGTCATGGCCGAGGCGCTGGGCGACCACCCGGCGGTGCATTCCTGGCAGATCGACAACGAGATGAGCGGCCGCGACTTCGGCCAGGAGGCCCACGCCGCCTTCCACCAGTGGCTGGCCAAGCGCTACGGCAGCGTGCGGGAGATGAACCAGGCATGGGGCCTGGAGTTCTGGTCGCAGGCCTACAGCGACTTCTCGCAGGTGCCCATGCCCACGGCCGAGGTCGGCTCGATCGAGGTGCCCGAGCGGCACCACCCCTCCCTGCTGATCGACCTGGCGCGGTTCAACAACCGGCAGTGGAGCGACTACATCGCCGATCAGGTGCACACCATCCAGCGCAGCGCCGGCCGCCGCGTGCCGATCACGACCAACATGGTCGGCAGCATGGCGATGGACTGGTTTGCACACAACCGCCACCTCGACCGCGTCGGTTCGAGCATGTACAAGGATGTGGACCACTATTCCTGGAACGCGATCACCTTCGACCGGATGCGGGCCGAGAAGGACTACGCGCCGTACTGGCTGCTGGAAACCGCGCCCAACTGGTCCGGCGGCGGCCGGGTGTGGAACATCCACCGCAACAAGGCCGGTGTGCAGGCCATGGCGTGGATGAACGTGTTCCTGGGCGGATCGATGACCCTGTTCTGGCAGTGGCGCCAGCACTGGGCCGGACAGGAAATGCAGCACGGCACGCACGTGACGGCCACCGGGCGATGGCGGCCCAACCGGGATGCCTGGGCGGCGCTGGCCGAGCGTTTCAGTCAGCACGGCGCGTGGCTGCTGTCGCGGCCGCCCCGCCGCGCGGAACTGGCGGTGATGCTCTCGACCGAGGCGGCGTGGGCCTGGTCGATCGACCCCATCGATCAGGACATGCGCTATTTCGACCGCATCCGCGATGACTTTCACCTGCCGCTGGTGCGTGCCCACCTGTGGCGCGACGTGATCGAGCCGGAGGCCGACCTCTCACCCTACAAGGTGCTGGTGATGCCGCTGATGCCGATGGTGCCCGAGTCGCTTCGAAAGCGGCTGCGCGCCTGGGTCGAGGCCGGCGGCCGGCTGCTGCTGGGGCCCTACACCGGCCACCGCAGCGAGCAGTTCACCTGCTTCACCGACCGCGAGTTCGGCGGGCTCGAGGAGCTGATGGGCGCCACCAGCGCCACCAGCTTCACTCCGATGTGGGCCGAGGATCGCATCTATATCGAGTTCGCCGATGGCACCCACTCGGCCACGCGCACCTGGTGCGAGGCCTTCGAGCCGACCACGGGCCAGGCCGTGGGCTGGTACCGCCAGCCCGCCTCCGCCCGCGGCCACGCCGAGGGCTACGGCCACGATACCGTCGCCGTCGTCCGCCATCGTCTGGGCGAGGGCGAGGTGATCACCCTCGGCTGCCGCATCGATGAACCCAGCTACCTGCACCTGGTGCGGGGCTTGTGCGGCGCGGCGGGGATCGAGCCGATGGCCCACGGTGACGGCGACGTGCTGGTCTGCCCCCGCGTGGACGGCTCGGGCGCGCCGGCGGCCTGGGGCGTGGTCAACCTTGCTGACACCCCCCGCCGCATCGAACTGCACCAGTGGCAGACCGGAACCGACCTGCTCACCGCCCGTCGCATCGAGGGTGCGATCGAACTTCGGCCCCTCGAGGCGATGCTGCTGCGCCCGGATTGATGGCCCGGCCGGCCCCTTCTGGTGCAGCGCGTACGGTGGGTAGAGCGAGGGTTTGCGAGCGAAACCCGCCATTGCCGGGCCCGGCGCCGTGCGATCGCCGGCCGTAAAGAGCCCTGTCGGGCACACCGGTGATCCTGGCTGCTTGCCAGCCAGTGCTCCTGGGTGACGAACGCTGGTGGAAAGCCACCGGTGGCACGGCGCGGGCGGGTCAGCCCGTCTCGACCGGCGCCAGCACCTGCGCTGAGCGCGAGGGCAGGTAGATTTGCACCGACTGCTCGCGGCCGTACATGGGCACATCCTGCCAGGGGTAGACCACCTCGGCCTCGAGCCGGCCGTGGCCGGAGAAGTGGCTGCGGTCGGTGTCGAGGATCACGTGGTAGTCCA
>PUMS01000357.1 GCA_003551485.1 Phycisphaeraceae bacterium
CGCGGCACGGTCCCGTGGGCCGAGTTCACCGACCTGCTCGACCGCGCCGGCTTCCAGGGCCCTGTCAGCTTCCACTGCGAATACCCCGGCGACTCCGCCTCACAACTGACCCAGCTCGAAGCCGACCTGGCCTTCTTCCGCAGCCTCCACAACCACGCCACGGCGGGCCGGTAGCGGGCGCCCGCCCCGCCCGGCTCTCTGGCCCTGCCTCACGCTGAGCGGTGTGTGCCGGTGGCCTCGCGGTTGACGCGTTTGCGGATGAGGCGGTCGGTGAGGGGTGGAGCCAGTTCGCTCAGCCAGGTGAAAAGCCGCATCCAGCGGGGGATGAAGATCATGCGCCGGCGGCGGGCGATGGCGTTGAGGATGCGGCGGGTGATTTTTTCCAGGGGTACCGCGCCCGAGCCGTGGGCTGCAGCGTGGTCGCCGCGGGGCAGGCCATCGCTGCCCAGGGCATACTGACGCAGGTTCGTCCCGCGAATCCAATGGGCCAGCACGGTGAGCACACCCACCCCGCTGCCGGCCAGTTCCATGCGCAGGGAGTCGCAGAAGCCCTGCACCGCGTGCTTGCTCGCGGCGTAGCCGCTGTGGTAGGGCACGCCCAGCTTGCCCTGCACCGATGAGATCGCCGCCAGCACGCCGCTGCCGGCCTTCAGATGCGGCAGGGCGAACCGGGTGGGATTCACCAGGCCCCAGTAGTTGACATCCATCACGCGGCGGAGCACCTCGGCATCGCTCAGTTCATCGAACCGGGCCCACATGCTCAGCCCGGCACAGGCCACCAGGACATCCAGCCGGCCCAGCCGCTCGACCGCGGCTGCCACCAGGGCCTCGCAGTCGGCGGGGACGGTCACATCCGCGGGGACCACCAGCGGTTGCCCCCCCGCCTCCACGCACCGCCGGGCCACTTCATTGAGCCGGTCTTCATTGCGCGCAGCCAGGACGACGTTGGCACCTGCCTCGGTGAAGGCCAGCGCCAGTGCTGCGCCCAGGCCGGAAGAGGCGCCGGTGATGATGACCGCCGCGCCGTCGAAGCGCTGCGCGGCAGGCCGCCGGCTCACGATCGGCCTCCCAAAGCCGGGTTCGCGGCCTGCTCCGCTTCGGTGTGGACCGGCGGCGGTGGCGGCGGATGGGTGGCTGAATCCTGCTCGGGGCCAAAGACGTTGTTGGCCGCGGCGAAGACGTTGGCCGGGTCCATGGCCGCCTTCATCGCACGCAGTGCGCGGATCGCGCCCGGTGAGTGGGCGCGATGGATGAAGGGTTGTCGGATCTTGCCCACGCCGTGGTGGTGGGAAAGCGAGCCGCCCTGCTCGAGCACCACCTCGCGCAGGCGATGCTCGATGCGCTGGTAGGTCCGGTCCGGCTGCTCCAGCCCGCGGCCACAGAAGCCCATGGTGAAGTAGATACACACGCCCGCGGGGTAGATCTGAGAGATGCGGTAGGACAGATACGGCCGGCCCGAAACGCCGTGGGCCCGGCCCAACTCGGCCAGCTCGCGCTCGACGGCGCTGGTGATCGGCCCGATGCGGTCCCAGGGCGCTGAGGTCTCGAAGGTCTCACCCAGGATGCCGAGCGTGTTGAGAAAGTCGCGGATATAGGCGATGGCAAAGGTGACCTGGTAGCCCCGCCTGCCGCCTTCGCTGCCGCCGCTGAGTCCCCCCGCCTCTCTGCTCAGCCGCGCCAGCACCCGGCGCTGCTGGCGCACCTCGGCGGCGGTGCCTTCGATCACGGCGGTGGCGGCGACCATCCGCTCGATGTCGAAGCCCTTGATCCGCAGCAGGTAGTAGCGCTTCAGCCGGCCGATGACCGACTGCCACCACGTCGAGCGCGGGGTCACCGCGTGGCCGAGGCGGAACTCGGTGTTGTTGGTCAGCCGCAGGCTCGCCGGGCGCATGCCCGATTCCTGCACCGCCCGGAGAAACCGCACCCCGGCATCGAACTGCGGGAAGACGAACGAGCCGTACCGCCGCACCCGCGGCAGAGGCCGCACCGCAAGCACGGCACGGGTGATGATGCCCAGGCTGCCCTCGCTGCCAAAGGGCAGGCCACGGGCCTGCACACCGATCGAGCAGCGCGGGTTCAGCGGCATCGAGCGCACCTCGCCGCGCGGCGTGATGAGCACGGCCTCTAGCACGATGTCCTCGATGTTGCCGTAGCGGTTCTTCTTCATGCCGCTGGCGTAGGTGGCGATCCAGCCGCCGAGCGTCGACAGCTCGATGCTGTCGGGGATGTGGCCGCCGGTCAGGCCCTGCTCATTGAGAAGGCGCTCCAGTTCCTTGCCGGTGATGCCGGCCTCGACGATGACCCAGTTGTTCTCGCGGTTGAGCTCGAGGATGCGCGACATGCGCTGCATGTCGACCGAGACGATCATCCGCCGCTCATCGTCCGGGCACTTGAGCGCGCCCGAGACGTTGGTGCCGCCGCCGTAGGGGATGAGCACCACGTCATGACGCTCTGCCGCGCGGACCAGTTCGAGCACCTGCTGCTCGCTCTCGGGGTAGACCACCAGGTCGACCACGCGCTTCGGGATGCGGCCGCGGAGGATGCGGTAGATTTCATCAACGCTGAGCTGGCCGTGGCTGTGGATGAGGCGCGGCTCATCGCCGGCTTCAACCTGCGAGGCGGAGAAGACCGCTTCGATCTCAGTGAGGAACGGCTCATTGCGGACCGGGGCGGGCAGAGCGGGGATGGCCGCGGCTTTTTCCACCAGGTCCGGCCCCACCGCCACGTCCAGCAATTGCTCGACATAGGGGATGAACCGCGGCAGCTCATGCCCGGCCAGCGGGTAACGGCTGCCGGTCACCTGCACGATGCGGGGCGAGCAGAACTCGAAGCGCGTGTCCTCATAGCCCCACAGGTGTGCGTAGCGCACCCCCGGTGAGGGGTCGTAGGACTGATCGTGGCCGATGCCACCGGGCCGATGATGCGCCCCGTCGCGGCCATTGCCCACCGCCCGACCCCGCACCACGTACACACCCGCCACCAGGACAGGCACCAGAACCAGCAACAGAAGAAGAATTGCCAAAGCCATGCCTCACCGATCGCGGGCGTCACCGTTGCCGTTATTGCTGCCGCGGGCCGCGCCGCCGCCGAACCCCGGTTCGGGCATCGCGGTCACGGCCTGGGTCTCGGCCCCGGCATCCACCTGACACTGAGCCAGCCGGGCTACGGCCGCCTGCACCTCGCGGGCCAGGGCGCCGGCCACGTGCGAGGCGCTGTCGCGGTCCAACTGATCCAGGTACGGCTCGATCGACACCGGCGGCCCGAATTGCACGTGGACGGGGTGGTGGCGAATCCACCGCCTGCCCTTGGGCAGGGCCTGGTAGGCCCCGCTGATGTGCGCCGGCACGATGGGCACGCCCGCGGCCAGCGCCAGCAGGCCGACGGTGCTCTTGAACGGCCGCATCTGACCGTTGGGGCTTCGCGAGCCCTCGGGGTAGAAGATCAGCCCGTGTCCGCCGCGCAGCACCGCCGCGGGCAGCGCCAGTGCCCGCGGGATGTTGCGGCAGTGGCGTGCGAAGGGGATGGCCCCGAGCGTGGCGCGCAGCACCCAGCGGATCAGCCGGCTTCGGAACCAGTAATCGGCTGCGGCGGTGGGATGGACCTGCACCCCCAGCGGCTTCAGCGCCACCAGCAGCACGCCGGTGTCGACGTGGCTGGTGTGGTTCGAGGCCACGATGAAGGGCACACGGGTGGGTACGTGCTTCAGGCCGTCTGTTCGCAGATTCAAGCGGTGCTTGCTGATCCGGCTCATCAGCCAGGCGCTGATGTGCTGTGTGAGCCGCGCGTGAAGCGGTGTGGTCAGAACGTCGGCCTCGGCCACGGCTTCGGCCCCGGTGGCGGAAAGCAGCTTCTGCGCCTTGTTCCACTTCAGCGGCGCTGCGCCGCCCTCACCGTCACCGGCGGCCCCCTCCCCGCCGCGCACCGCGCCGGGGGCATCATCCAGTTGTTCGGTCGCAGGCATGGTCGGCGCATCGAATCGGGGCGGGTCGGCCGCCACGGCGATGGCGCCGTTGCTGGACCACTGCGAGCTGCGCCCCACGGCCACGGCCACCCCGGTCGAGCGCGCGGCGGCGACGGCGGTCTGGGCGCGGGCCGGCTCGGCAGCTTCACGATCGGCGATGGCCACCACCGCAGGCGCGCGGTCCATGCTGCGGGGCATGCGCAGCAGGTAGCGCTCGATGCCCGGCACGTGCACCTGCTGGACGTAATCCCGCCACTCGAGCCCGCGGATCTGGAACGGAAACTGCCGGCGCTGTGCGTTCGAGAGCCCCTCCCACATGGCGCGAGTGTTGTAGGTCAGAAAGCGTGCCTGACAGGCGGCGTAGGGGCCGTAGATGGATGCGGTGTGTCGCAGCTTCTCCAGCCGCGCCCGGCGCGAGATGATACTGGCGTGCTTCTCACCACCCCAGCGCACCAGTTTCAGCGGCGTCAACAGCCATTGCGCTGCTCGCAGTGGCCGCAGGTAGCGCCTGTCCAGGTCGCGCAGGAAGCGGGCCGGCTCGGGGAAGGTCAACTGCGGCAGGCCGTTGCCATGGCCGTTGCCGTTGCCTGCGCGGCGCAGGGGCGATTTGGTGAAGTACTCGACCAGGTACTTGTGAAACTCCTTCAGACGCAGCGGGTTTTCCATGCCCGAGGCCACGTGATACACCGGCCCGCCGCGGCCGCCGTGGGTCCAGGGGATGGCCGCCAGCAGCGCGTTGGCCACGATGTCGACCGGCACCAGGTCCAGCAGGGCCTCGGGGTTGCCGGGAAACTCGAAAAGCTGATGCCGGCCAAAGCCCACGATGAGCGGGTCGGCCATGCGGAAGCCGTCGATCCAGCCCGGGGCGGGGCTGTTGAGCGAACTCTCGATGATCGATGGTCGCAGGATGAGCCCCGGTACAGCGCCCTGGTGACGGACGAAGAGTTGCTCGCCCATGGCCTTGGTGAAGGTGTAGGTGTCGTTCCAGCCTCGCCGTCGCGCCCAGGCCAGGCCGTCGCGCACCAGTTGCGCCTCGACCGCCGATTCGCCCTGGCGCAGCGGCGGATGCCCGTTGCCACCGGCAGGGACGACCTGGTGGCTGCCCGCGGCCTGGCCGTTGTCCGCACCCCGGCGAAGCCATGCCCCCAGTCGGCTCCGGCCGGCCGGTGTGCCGTTTCGCACCTGTTCCACGTGGCTGAGGATGGCCTCGACCTCCGTATCCACGTCGAACGGTGTTGCCTCCGGCCCGAGGCGCGGACACTGGCGGGGGTCAAGCGGCGTTTCAAACACCGGGCCGGGGCGGGGGTTGACGTAGCAGGTTGACACGTGGGCGACGAAGGGCTGTCGATGGCAGCCGCGGGCGAACTCGATGATCCGTCGCGGCCCCAGCGTGTTGGTCTGGATCGCCTGGTCCAGCGGGGCATCGAATACGGCCAGGGCGCCGCTGTTGATGATGATGTCGACCTCGCGCTGCAGCCTTCGGTACACCTCACCGTCCATGCCCAGCCGCGGCTCGGCCAGATCGCCGGCGACCGCCTCGATCCGCTGGTCGATGAACTGATCGAAGCACGAGCCGTGGCGGTTGCGCAGGCCGTCGAAGGCCGAGGACGTGATGATCTCGGCGCGCATCGTCCGGTCGACGGGCCGCAGCGCGCCCGATTCATCGCTTCGCGGGCGGATGAGCATGTAGATGCGCCGCACATCGGGAAGCACGCGAAGGATAGCCTCGACAAGAACCTTGCCAAGCAGGCCCGTCGTGCCGGTGATCAGGATGGTCTTGTCCCGGTAGTATTCGCTGATCAATGCCGAGCGACTGGCGTACTGGTCCTCTGGCATGGGGTTCCTTTCAATCTGACGGGCAGTGGCGCATCTGGCGTGACAGTGGGGCGGCCCCAATTCCGGGGCAAGCCGCCGTAGCGTGCAAACTCATGACTCCGAACCCGCGCCCCGCAAGCCGCGCCCCGCAAGCCCCGCCCCAAATACCCGCCGCCTCCGAGCCCTGCTCGCAGGTCCGCACGGGGCCAACCTCATCATCCTCCAGCCCTCACCGACTGGCAGCCGCCACGACCGACCCGGCCGACGCCCCGCGAGGCATCGCGGGACCGGCCCGGACCCGTTCTGGCGGCGGCGCAGCCCACCTGCGCATCCGACCTCGGGGCATTCACGCCACCACCGGCTGGGGCGGGCTCGATGCGACCACCACTGGGCCTGATCCGTCCGGCACTGCGGCCGTCCCGATGCGCCGGTCGCCCTCATCGCCGACCCGCGATGATAACCTTTCGCTCGCTCGAACGCTGCGCCCGCCGTCCGCACCGCGGCCGGCGCAGGGTCCATCGAGGCATGGGAGCATCGGTTGTCGCAGCCGCACGGGCGGGATTCGGGGCGCCACCGGTGGCTTGGCCAGCACCTGTGTCCCCGACCCGCGCCGGGGGCACCGGCCGGCCGGTGTCCACCGCCACGCGGGGGCCACCTCCCGCACACGCCAGCAGCGTCCGTGAATCGGGACCAGTGCCGCTGCGGCGCCGGCACCGACGGTCGACAGTGGCACCCGCCACACGGCCGCTGCCCAGCGGCTCCCGGAGCCACCGCGACCCTCGATGCTGCGCCGCCCGCCGCAGGCACTGTCAAGCGTAGCAGCCACCGCCCCCGCGGGCCTGTCCCCGGTCCCGTGGCCGGCCAATTCCCCTGCGCACCGGCGCATGTGACACCGTGCAGGCCGACTGCGGTCGACCGCACGGGGGCGAGCGGGCAGTGGGCGGGCAAAGCGAGAAAACATCGGACCTTACGGCCGGTTGACCTGATGGTGTGGCTTTCGAATTTTCACTTGACCCTGCCAGCGGGCCGATGTACCGTTTCAGAGCTACCATTCGTGTAAAGTGTGGCTCGCGACCGCATCGCTGAAACGCGTATCCCCTTTCAAAACGGAGATGTGCCATGGCTCGCCTGTCTCATTACCCGGCCGCCTTCGGGATGGTTCTACTTTTTTCCGCACTCGCCCTTACCGGTTGCGCCTCGACCGGTGAGACCGGCGCCCGCGATGCACTGACGGAGCACGTGGGGCACTACGACCCGCCCCCGCCCGGCATCGAGCGGCCGCGCGTGGGCATCCCGCCTTTCTCCATGGACGCCCCCCGCGGCCGGTTCGACTTCCGCACCCAGCGGCTGGACGACATCGCCGCGGATCAGATGACCACCCTTCTGCTGGCCACCGACCGCTTCCGCGTGATCGAGCGGACTCAACTCGATCAGTTGCTGCGCGAACAGAACCTCGAAGGCATCGTCCGGCCCGGTGAACTGGCCGAGACCGGGCAGGTCCACGGCGTGGACTACCTGCTGCTGGGCAAGGTGACCGCCTTCCGAATGCGCATCGACCGCACGGAGGAGGAGGCCGGCGTGGGCGGGCAGGTTCGCGACCGCCTGCTCGATGGCTGGGGTGGCGGGGTGCGCCGGTCCCGCGCCACCATCTCGACGGAACTGGGCGTGGACATCCGCCTGGTGGACCCGGAAACCGGCGAGGTCGTCGAGGCCGTATTCAGCGACTTCAAGCGCGAAGACACCGCCCGGAGCATGGGTATTGACGTCGCCGGCGTCGGTGCCGGCGGCGATGCCGATATCGAGATCAGCGAGGATGACGCCGGAAAGGTGCTGCGCCTGGCGTTCGACGATGCCCTGCGCAAGGCCATGCCGCAGTTCGACCGGATGCTTCGCGATCGACACGGCGCACAGGCGCAGGCCGCCCCGCAGCCGACGGCGGCCCAGCCCGCCCCCGACGCCCAGCCCGCCACACCCCCCACGCCGCGGTTCTGCGGCCAATGCGGCACCGAGCTGAGCGCCGGCGCCCGCTTCTGCGGCGACTGCGGCGCCCAGATCAACTGATTCTTTGGCCGGCCGATGGGCCGGTGACAGCGCCGGCACCGGGCAGGACGACTGCCAGGACCATATTGAACCGCCGCGGCGGGCAAGACCGCACTGGTGGCCCGCCGCCATGTGAGGCCCTACGGTGAAACCGACCCCCGTTTCGACCGCGCCGCCGCCACCGCATCCCTCGGTGGGGTGGTGCCGTGGCATGGCCACCATGCTGGCCTGCCTGTCACTGGCCCTGCCGCTCAACGCCATCGCGCTGCTGTGGGCGGCCCCATCGCCTGCCCACGCCTCGCAGGGGGAGGATGAGGGCCTATCCCGGCAGCAGCGCTTCGAGCAGCTTGGCCGCGACCTTCAGCGCACCTTCGCCGCGCTGCGCGTGGCCCTGGCCGAGTTGCCGCGGCACGAGTTCGACGTGGGCGCGCGTGCCGAGATGCTCGGCCCCGAGCCCGAAGCGCACCTGGCCTTCGTGCGCGACGAAACCGGCTGGATCGCCTACCAGGGCATGTTGCGCGGCGCTCGGGGTACGCTCATGGACCGCATGGGCAGCCATCTCGACCGCGCCCTGCTGCTGGCCCACCTGCTCGAGGCCGCCGGGCACGAGGTGCGTCTGGCCCGCGCCACGCTGGATGATGAGGCCATCGCGGCCATCGCCGACCTGGCCCGCGCTGCGCCCCCGGCGTTGCCCCGGACTGAGCAGGACCCGCAGGTCGCCGACCGCGCCACGCTCGAGGTCGCCCAGCGCACCGGTATGGACCCCGGTCGCCTGCAACAGGAACTCTTTCAGGCCCAGACCGATGCCCAGCGCCTGCACGAGACGCTGCTGGAGCGGGGCTTCGAGCAGAGCGAGGCCCTCACCACCCTGCTGGGTTGGGATGATGGAGCCGAAGCGCCCGACGACCAGGCCGCCCGCAATGGCGACCTCCCACCGGCCACGCGCGCGGCCCTGGCCGACCACTGGTGGGTTCAGGTCCGCACCGATGAGGCCTGGACCGACCTCGACCCGGTCCGGGCCGAACACCAGGTGGGCGACCGGCTTGCCGGCGAAACGGCGGCCACGCTGGACCTTTCCGATGTGCCCGAGGCCGACCGCCACCGCCTGCGCATCGAGGTCATCGCCGAGAAGCTCGAAGACGGCGCCCTGGAGCGCGAAACGGCCCTCAGCCACAGCGTCGATGCCGCCGCGCTGACCGGTGAACTGCTCATCATCAACTGCCACCCCGTGGGCTGGCCCGCCGATGCCACGCTCATCGATGAGGCAGGTGAAAGCGACCTGGCGCAGATGCGCGACCTGGCGCTGCGGCAGGATGAGTGGCTGCCGATGATCAACATCGGCGGCGACACGATTGAGCGGTTCACCATCCGGGCCGATGGCAGCATCAACCGCCAGCCGGCGCGCACGCCCACCGCCCGCGCCTTCGGCGGGGCGATGGGGGCGCTGGCCGGAGCGCGCGACCGCGGCCCCAGCACGCACCTGACAGCCGTCACCGTGCAATTCACCATCGAGTCGCCCGGCCGCGAGGCCCAGCGCTTCGACCGACCGCTGATGGACCTGGTGGGGCCGTCGCATCGCGCGGCGGGCAAACCGATCGAACTGGAGTTGGATGAGGCGCTGCGCCTCCAACGCTCCGCCGCGCTGCTGGGCTCCAAGCGGCTGCTGGGCCAGTCGTGCTGGGTGGGCCACACCTACGCCGTGGGCCGAACCCTCTCGGGCATGATGGAAAACCGCCAGGCTCTGCTGGGCGCAGTGCATTCGGCCAGCCGCGACGACATGCGCGGCATGGCACGGGCCATGCAGGGCCTGCGGCCGCAGCCGGGGAAACTGCTGGCCCTGGCCCATCAGCGCCACAACCTCAGCCCCCACCGCGATCGCATCGCCATCGATGGGCTGAACCTGCTGGGCTATGTCAATCAGCCCGGCTGGGGCGAGGATGGCCCGGTGCTGCAAGAGGGCTTCGACATCATTCACAACGCCGTGACCGTGCTGCCGGGCCAGGACGTCGACGCCCGCGCGGTGCGCCTGATGCAGGGGGTGCTCGAGACCAACCTCGAGGCCGCCCTGCACCAGACCGATCGGCCGATCATCAACACCGCCGACCAGTTCGCCGCCGCAATGGGCCGTGGCCAGAATTGGCGGGCCATCGATGACATCGAGGCCCTGGGCGATGCGGCCGCGGCCATCGATGCCGACACCCGCATCCATATCGAAGCCGCCCTCGCCGCGGGCCACACCATCATCCTGGCCGAAGCGCCCCAAGCCGACCAGCCGCTGACATGGTGGCGGGTCGATCCGGCCACGGGCGATGCCCTGGGCATGGGACCGGACGGTCGTGGCTCGGCCCTGCTTGAGCACATCACGCTCAAGAACCTGGCCGCGGCGATGACCATGATCGGTCTGCTCGCATGCACGCCCGGAACGGTCGGTCTTGCCGACCCTGCCTGCTGCCTGTTGCTGTGGGGCATGGGTGAGGCCGGCGCACTGGGGTTGATCGCCTACGTGGGCGCCACGGGGCCGGTCGCCGCGTTCATGGCAATCGTGGTCGCGGTGTTGTGGGCGGCCTTCACCGATGATTTCTGTTGACGCTGCGCGGCCTGGCCGATGGTTGCCGCCACGCGTATCGAAATGAGGTAATTCATGATTCGCATCATTTCCCTCGCCCTGGCCGGCTTCACCGCCCTGGCGTGGGCCGCGATGGCCTTCGCCGACGATGCCGAGCAGGCCCGCGGCGACGCTGATGCCCAGGCCCCGGCCGTCGTGGTCCTGGCCAGCGGCGACAGCGAAGGCCATGTCAGTCCCTGCCGCACCTGCCCCTCCGACCGCGGCCGCGGCGGCCTTGCCCGCCGCGCCACTTACATCGCCCAGGCCCGCGATGAAGGCCCCATCCTGCTGCTGGATGCCGGCAACGCCCTCTTCGGTGCCGAGAGCATGGCCAGCCGCGGCCGGATCATGACCAGCGCCTACGCCGCGTTGGGCTACGATGCGGTCAACATCGCCTACCGCGACTTTCGCATGGGCCGAAGGTCCACCCTCGAAGCGTTTGAAGAACTCGAGGTGCGGCCGGTCTCGGCCAACCTCTTCGATGCCGACACGGGACAGCGCCTCTTCGAACCGTTCACCGTGGTCGAGCGCGGCGGAAAACGCTACGCCATCATCGGCCTGACCGAACGACCTGCCGCCCTCGACGCCCTGCCCCACCTGAAGCGCCAGTTGCACGGGGTGGACCTGCGGCCCCCGGGCGATGTGCTGGCCGGTGTGCTGGCCGAGGCCAAGGATGAGGCCGACGCCGTCATCCTGCTCTACTACGGCTCACCCGTATCGCTGCGCCGGCTGCTCGAGGGCCTCGATGAACACGAAGCGCTGCGCGCGGTCATCGCCGCCGGAGCCGACGCCGACGCCGACGATGATGCCCGCGGCCGCCCCGCCCTCGCATGGACGGCCCCACACGGCACCCACCTGACCGAACTCGCCCTGCCTCACGATGGCGATGCCCGTCCCGCGATCGCGCGGCGGGCGATCGAAGCCGACCTCGAGCCCGATGCCGACCTCGAAGCCGCCATCGAACCGCTCACCCGCGCACAGCCCCAGCTCGATGCCGGCCTCGAAGCCGCCGTCGAGCCGATCCACCCCCGCCTGCCTGACGATGAACTGGAACTGGACAAGCCCTACCGCCTCACGGCCGAGGGTGAGAACCGCGCCATGCGCATGGCCATCGACCGGGCGAGACTCACGCAGCGCTACGGTGACCGGCCCGCCCCGCAGGGCCATCACTGGCTGGTGCTCGATGTCATCTGGGAAAACCAGTTGGCCGTGGACCTGGTCTTCGACCTCGGCTACGCCGAGGCGCTGCTGGTGGCCAGCGTGCCGCGCCAGCTCTACCTGTTGATCGATGGCCACCGGGTGCAGCGCATGGCCGGCGGTTTCGCCGGTATGGAGGGCCACCTGCCCGAGTCGTTCGTCCTGCGCCAGGCCGGATCGGTGGCCCACGGCAAGCTCGTGTTTGCCGTGCCGCGGGACGGTGTCGGGTCGATGTCACTGCGCTACTACCACGATGAGTACGCCCCGCTGGTGGTCAACCTGCTGGGCGAGCAGCCGCGGGAACTCGACCGGCCGCTGCTTCGCCCGCAGGAAAACGAGCTTCTCGAACTGGCCGTGTACGACGTGCAGCAGCCGCAGCGCTACAACGGCGAGGCGCCGCCGCCGGGCATGCGCTGGCTGGTGGTGGACCTTCGCGGCCGAAGCCATCTGAGCATCGAGGCCGATGCCCGCGCCATCGACCCCGAGGCCGCCGAGGGCACGAAGATCGACCTGCCCAAGGTCATGGAATACGTCAAGGCGCCCCAACTGCTGCACGTGGTGGTCGACGGCGAGCACGGCTACGCCCGCCACGGCGAACACGGCAGCCTGCTCGATGAGCCGGCCCTGCTGCCCGACCGCACCGCCGGCGGCGAGGCAGTGTTCCTCGTGCCCGACGATGCCGAGGCGATCGAGCTGTTCTGCGACTTTCCCAGCTTCCGCCTGCCCGGCATCGGCAGGTTCGACGACCTCGAGCCCATGCGCTTCATGCTCGTGGGCGATCGCATCCACACCGTGCCGCGGGAGCCGCTGGGGGCGATCGCCGATGAGCCGGTGGCCTTCGAGGTTGTGGACGTGGCTGAGTCGATGCGATTCGCCGGCCACGAGGCCGATGAGGGCCGCAAGCTGGTGCTGCTGGATGTGGCCCTGCAGAACGACGGTGAGGAAGGCGGCCTGATGGAGCTTGGCCGCCGCTGCACGCTGCGGACTGATCGCGGCGAGCGCGGCCGGCGGTTGGGGGTCTACCTTCGCGGGCCGGTACGGGCCGTGGAACCGTTCTGGATGCCCGCCGGCGGCGAGCGCCGCCGCGTGATGCTGGCCTTCAGCGTGCCCGAGGCCGCCGCGCACGTGACACTGGATTACAACGGCATCTCGCGATCCGGCTCGCTCGGCTTCGACCTCACCGGTGAAGCCCCGCCCGTGGCCGAGGCCGATCCGGGGACCGATCCGGGGGCAGAGCCGGGTGTGGAGCCGGATGTTCAGCCGGATGAGCCCGAACGGCCCGATGAGCCCGTCGATGCCACCGACCGCGATGAACCCGATCCGGTCGATGAGCCCGAGGATGAACCCGAGCACGAGCCGCGGCCCGCGGTCGATGACCGGCCGCGCCTCGTTGAGGACCGGCCCGCCCCGCGGATCGCTGATGACACGCTGCTGGAGGAGGGCCGGCGGGTCGATGTCAACGCCACGGCAGCCAACGATGCCGCCCGACTGACCATCACCGGCGCCTCGCTGCACGATACCTACCAGGACAACAGCGCCGGCCGCGGCTCGCGGTTCCTCGTGCTCGAGCTGCGCTGGGAAGCGGTGGGCGAGCTGCCTGAGCAAGGTGAGTTGCCGACCTACGCCCTCGATTCGCTGCGCGACCATCTCTACGTGGTGTTCAACGGCCACCGCCTGCTGCCCATCCAGCGCCTCCGCCGCGCTGAGGGCCTGCTGCCCAGCGACCTGCGCATCCCCGATCCCGATGCCGAGCAGCCCGGCGCCGTGGTCGAGGGCAACCTCGTGTTCACCGTGCCCGAGGATGAGCCGGTGCGGGAACTGGTCTTCCGCGTGTTCGACCGCCACCACGGCAACATGAACCTGACCGTGCTCGAACCGGCGCAGGGCCCGATCGGGCACGAGCCGGTCCTGCCGCCCCAGCGAAACGGCGTGGTTGAAGCCGCCATCTACGGCATCGAGCAGATCGACCGTTTCAACGGCGTGCGCTCGGGCAATGACCAGACGTGGATCGTGGCCGACCTGCGCGCCGTCAGCCGCCACGGCGTCGACAGCCTCGACGTGATGACCGCTGATGCCGAAGCGCTGGCCGCGGCCGAGCCGGTGCCCTGGTACTACCACTGGCCCGACTGGGAGCAGCACGTCCACCTGGTGATCGATGGCCTTTACGCCTTCATCCCCCACGGCCGCGGCCACGAGATGCCAAACCCGATGCGCTTTGTCCCGGATACGGCGACCGGCGGCCGCATCGGGTTTCAGGTGCCCGATGAAATGCTCGACGGGGCAGGCTCGATCGAGCTGATGCTGGGCTTTCCGCAGACCGACCGCCCGCAGGGCGAGCCCATCTACGCTCCCGCCATGCTGCGCTTCACCCTCGCCGGTGAACCGCCCCAGCCTGAAACCATCGAGCCCATCGCCACGGTGAACGACCACCACGTGCGCATCGACGTGCTCGATGCCGATCAGCCCGAGCGGATCAACGGGAGCACACCGCGCGGCGAGAACCGCTGGTACGTGATCGACGTGATGGTCAGCGCCGGCCCGCGCGACACCATGTTCGACCCGCGAACGCTCTGGTTTGTCGATGAAGCCGGCCAACGCGAACTGCCGTCGAGAGTCAGCGACCGCCACCTGCCCGCCGCGCCCGACCGCCGCCGCCCCTTCTGGCTGGGCGCCGGCCAGCAGCGCCGATTCACGCTGGTCTACGACCTGCCCCCATCCCACGCCGGCGCAGCGCTGGTCTACGAGGGCCGGACGCGGATGGCCTACGTCGAGTTGCCCGGCCGCGCTGCGCCCGGGCCGATCGCCGACCTGGCCACGCCCGGTCTGGACATCGTGCCCGATCGCGAGCCGGCGGGCATCGAGTCGGTCGGCCTCGCGCCCGAGCAGGTCAACGATGCCATCGACCGCGCCCGCGATTTCCTCTGGGACCAGATCCGCGATGAGGACTGGACCGATCACCGCAACATCGGCTACTACCTGCTGATCATGCTGGCGCTGGTCCACGCCGATGCCCACGAGGAATACCCCGAGTTCGATGCCCGCCTTCGCCGCTTCCTGGACTGGGTGCGCCCCATCGACACCGGCCGCCGCAGCACCTACGCCACCGGCCTGCTGGCGATGCTGATCGAGTCCTACGGCGATCCGCTCTACCTGCCCAAGCTCGAGCAGTGCGCCCGCTACCTGATCGAAGACCAGGGCCCCGAGGGAAGCTGGGACTACGGCGCTGACGTGCCGCTCCGCTTCTTCCCCGAGCCGCCACCGGTGGTCGAGTCGCCCTTCGACGTCACCGGCGGCCGGTCGCTGGAGCGCCCCCGTCTTCCCGAGCAGCCGCTGCGAAGGACGCTGCCGTGGCAGGTCAACGGCGATGGCGACAACTCCGTCTCGCAGTTCGCCATCCTCGGCCTGTGGAGCGCCCAGCGCGCGGGGGTGGACATCGACGATGAAGTGTGGCGCCGCATGTTGCGCATCATGCTCGATCGGCAGAATGCCGACCGCGACGGCCGCTACGGCGGCTGGGGCTATTCGCGCGGAAGCAGCTTCGGCAGCATGACCGCCGCGGGCATCTGCGCCCTGGCCATCGCCATCCACTATCTCGAGCCCGACCTCGAGCCGACGCTGGACCCGCGCATCCGCGGGGGGCTGGCATGGATTCACCAGCGATGGAAGCCCGGCATCCACCCCGAGCGAGGACGCGATGAGGACCATTGGGTGTTCTACAATACCTATTCCGTAGAGCGCGTGGGCCAGATTCTCGGCATCGACTTCATCGGCGAGCACGAGTGGTACCCCCAGCTTGCGCGCTGGCTGGTTGATACCCAGGCCTCCAGCGGTGCCTGGTCCGGCCGCGGCGAGAACGAACAGGTGGCCACCAGCTTCGCCCTGCTCACCCTCACCCGCGCCACGCCCAGCCTGGACGTGGACAAGGAGCCGATCGAGCGCGGCGGGTCCGGCCGCATCGCGCCGGTGGCGCAGATGCGCGAAACGGTCAACAACGTCTACATCATCCTCGATGCCTCCGGCACCATGCGGGGCGAGATCGACGGCCGCGAGAAGTTCGACATCGCCAAAGAGGCCGTCGAGCGCCTGCTCGAAACGCTGCCCGAGGGCGTGCACGTGGCCCTTCGCGTCACCGGCCACCGCCGAAGCCCGCTCGATGAAGGCGCCGATGAAGATACCGCCCTGGAAATCCCCTTCGGCCCGCTCGATGTCGATGCCTTCCGGGCCAAGCTCAACAGCCTGCGAAACCGCGGCCAGCCGGCGCTGACGCTCAGCATCGAGCACGCCGTGCGCGACATCCGACGCGCCCGAACGCAGGGCCGCACCGTCACCATCCTGCTGACCGATGGCGGTGAGCGCCGTTACACGCTGCGCGACGTGGACCCGGTGGCCGCCGCCGAGGCCTTCGCCCGCGAGGAGGACTGGCACCTGGCCCTTGTCGGCTTCGGCATCGACCGCGAGGACTGGACCGAGCAGCTCCTGGAGATCGCCCGTCGCGCCCGCGGCGTCTACCGCCCCGCGGCACGGGCCGATGAGCTGATCGCGCAGATGCTGGCCATCGTCAACCCCCAGCCGCCGACGTTCAGCATCCTCGATGCCGACGGTGAGGTGGTCATCGAGGATGCCCGCTTCGATGAGCCGCTCGAGCTGCCCGAGGGCCGCTACACCTTCCGCAGCGTCGATGGCGATGAGGCGGTCGAGACCGACTTCTGGGTCAACACCAACCGCACCACGCGCATCGCCTTCAACATCTCCCACCTGCCCGGCGGCGAGGTGACCGACGGCGCCCGCATCATCGAGCCACCGGGCCGCCGCGATGATGCCCCCGCCACGGCCACCCCCGACCCCGCGGCCGAGCCGGACACCCCCGACTCGACCCCC
>PUMS01000416.1 GCA_003551485.1 Phycisphaeraceae bacterium
CGACGCCGACGACCCGGTCGATTGAGGCCCCGCCCCCGCCGACCGGGTCAGATCATGCCATTCCAGTTGGCCGGGCACAGCAGCACGGGAAGATCGGCATGGCGGAGCACGGAGGTGGGCACATCGCCGGCGATCAGGCGCTTGAGCACGCCCTTGCCGGTCAGCCCCAGGACGATGAGTGTGCACTGGCGGGCCTTGGCGGTGTTGAGGATCGCCTTGGAGACGTTCTCGGAAAAGAGCATCAGGCCATCGGCCTCGATGCCGGCCTCGCGCAGGCCCTCGACCAGCAGGCGCAGGGTCTGCTCGCCGCGCTGGCGGGCGTCGGAATCGTGCTCATCCTCATCGTGATGCTGCGCCACGTGCGCCACCAGCGCATCGGCTTGCAGCCGCCGCGCCAGATCGGCGATGGGTCCGGTCAGCTTCTCACTGGCCCACGGCGTGGACACCGCGACCAGTATCTTGCTTTTTGCCATGAAAGCGGCTCCATCCACGTCGACCCACCTCCCCCGACTCGGGGCCCGCATCCCCCGCGAAGTTCAGCCCCCGCCCCGCCCCGGTCCGGGCATGGCCCGGCCCCACCCGCCGGGGGCCATCGCCGACCTCAAATGAGCATGATACCGACACACACGACAAGTTGTCGAACGCACAGTGCCGGCCACAACCGCCGCAATGCCACAGACATACCACGACCGCACCGCAGCAGATGCCCTGCGCTGGCCGCAGGCCACCGGCGGCTTGTCCGCCGGTGCTTGCCGCACTTCCCGACGGTTCGGGCCGGCAGGCGGCCAGTGGCACCGCAGCACCGGCCCATGATCCGCTGCCCTCACCCCGGCGCTCTCCCGGGGGGGAAGGGAGTCATTTTCAGGGCAATGTGTCATGCGGCTGGCGCCGTACCCACGTCGATGAAGTTCGGGGTACGGGGGTCGCGTGTCCCGGGTCTCGGCAAGGTGCAGGGTGGGTAGAGCGAGGTCCTCCGAGCGACGGCTTCGACAGCGCTCCGCGCTAAACCCACCACCCCCCGCTGCGAGCACGGCCCGCGCTGCTGCTTCCCAAGGCCACCACGGCGCGCGGGGGGTGCCTCCCCATTCCCCTTCCGGCCCCGCTGCCAAGGTGGGGGAGGTCCCGGCGCCTGTCGCGCTCGCACGCCTCATTGGTGGGTTTCGCTCGGAAGACCTCGCTCTACCCACCCTACGGCCTTTTCCCTTCTCGGAAGGAGTTCCGGGGCCGGCTGGAAGCCGGCACCACAACGGGGCGGTTGGCCGGCGCATTTGCAGTCGGCGGGCGCTGGCCGCATAATTCCACGCCATGAGCACCACGGACCCGGTTGTCGGCATTCTCATGGGCAGCGCCAGCGATGCCCCCACCATGTACCGCGCCGCCGATACGCTGGAAGGGCTGGGCATCGGCTACGAGATGAAAGTGGCTTCCGCGCACCGGACACCGCAGCGGGTTCGCGAATATTGCGAAACCGCGCCGGGTCGTGGGCTGAAGGTCATCATCGCGGCCGCGGGCATGAGCGCCCACCTCGCCGGGGTGGTCGCCGCGCTGACGCACCTGCCGGTGCTCGGCGTGCCGATGGAGGGCAAACTCGCCGGCGGGCTCGATGCACTGCTGTCGATGTGCAACATGCCCCGGGGCATTCCCGTGGCGACGATGAGCATGGGCAGCCACGGCGCCGTCAACGCAGCCCTGTTCGCCGCGGCCATCCTCGCCCTCGAGGATGATGCGGTGCGCCAGCGCCTGCTGGCCTATCGCCAGCAGCAGTCCGAGCAGACCGAAGAACAGGTCCCCCCGCGCTGATGCCCGCGGCCGGGGGCCGATGCGCGAGGTTGCCGGCCACGGCGCCATCTGCGCGGATCAGCCTAAACCAATGTCCGGCAATGCCTTGTAGGCATTGGCCTCTTGTGTTATCGTGAAGGTGGCCGCTGAGGACACTGGCCTTGCGGTCCCGTCGCGCTAGGCTGATGTCTGCAACCCAACTCGCCGCGGGGGCCGCGCGGGCCTGTTGATATACACACCTGCACCACGCATCGGATGTCGAACCATGACCACCACCCCCACCCCCACCGAACAGACTTCACCGGGCGAACCGCCGCAGCAGGAGGAGAAGGGACGCTTCCGCATCCTCGCCGCGGACAAGCTCGCCCCGGAGGGCCTTGAATACATCGACTCCCAGCCCGACTGCGAACTGGTCAACAAGCCCGGCCTCAGCGAAGAGGACCTGGCCGCCATCGCCGGCGAGCACGACGGCATGATCGTGCGCAGCGCCGTGCAGGTCACGGCGAAGGTGCTGGCCAACCCCGGCCGGTTGAAGGTCATCGCACGGGCGGGCGTGGGGGTGGACAACATCGACCTCGAGGCCGCCACCAACGCCGGCATCCTGGTGATGAACTCGGCCGAGGCCAGCACCCTCAGCACCGCCGAGCACGCCTTCACGCTGCTGATGGCCCTGGCCCGCCACATCGGCCCGGCCTACCGCACGATGTACGAGGGCGGCTGGGACCGCAGCAAGTTCAGCGGTGTGCAGCTTGCCGACAAGACCATCGGCATCGTCGGCTTCGGCCGCATCGGCCGCACCGTCGCTGAACGCGCTCTTTCTTTCGAGATGAACGTGGTGGCCTACGACCCGTTCATCAACGCCAAGACGATGCTCGACGGCAAGGTGAAGATGTACGGCTCGTTCGATGAGATGCTGCCGCACGCGGACATCGTCACCTTCCACGTGCCGCTCAACGATGAGACGCGCGGGATGCTGGGCCCGGCGCAGTTCCAGGCCTGCCGCAAGAACCTGCTGATCGTCAACGCCGCTCGAGGCGGGATCGTGGATGAGGATGCCCTCATCGCCGCGCTCGATGACGGCCAGTGCGCCGGGGCAGCGCTGGATGTCTACACCGAGGAGCCCCCGCCGGCCGATTCGCCGCTTCGCCGCCATTCGAAGATCCTGTGCACGCCCCACCTCGGCGCCAGCACGCGAGAGGGACAGAAGGCGGTCAGCGTCGCCGCGGCCGAGCAGTTGCTCGAGTACCTGCGCGGCCGGGGCGTCCGCGGCGCGGTCAACGCACCGGGCCTGCGCGTCGACCTCACGCCCGTGCAGCAGCGCTTCGTCGACATGGCCGGCCGCATGGCCCTGCTGCTCAACCCGATGATCACCCGCGGGGTCGCCAACGTCACCCTCGAGCTGCTGGGCGAGGATGTCATCGGCGCCGCGGGCACCATCGAGCGCTCGACGCTGGTGGGCCTGCTGGCCAACCGCTTCGATGAGCCGGTGAACGTGATCAATGTCAAGCAGGTGGCCGAGAAGCGCGGCATCAAGGTTCGCGTGGTCACCAGCGAGGAATCGGGCCCTCGCGGCTCGCAGCTCGCCATCGAGGTCCACGGCCCCGAAGGCGCCGTGGACGATCGGACCCATCCCAAGGACAGGGTCCGCCGCATCGTCGGCCGCGTCTACGATGACCTTCGCCCCCGCGTGGTCGATGTCAACGGCTACCACATGGACATGGTGCCCGCCGCGGACATGGTGCTGATCCAGAACGAGGACCGCCCGGGCATGATCGGCATGGTCGGGGGCGAGTTCGGGCAGGCGGGGATCAACATCGCCGACATGACCATCAGCCGCCGTGACCAGACGGCCCTGATGCTGCTGAAGGTCGACACCCCGCCGGATACCGCCCTGATCAACCGCCTCAAGGCGCGGCCGGGCATCCTCAAGGTCTCCTGCGTCCGCCTGCCACCCGAGCCCAGGTGACCCGCTGAGGCCGTCCCCGACAGTGTCGCAGGAGCCTGCGCTGCACCCGCGCCCACGCCGATGAGAACGGCCGCACCGGGACGGCCTCCTGTTCCTTGTCTGATTTCGCGGGGCAGCGGCGGGGCAG
>PUMS01000343.1 GCA_003551485.1 Phycisphaeraceae bacterium
GACCGCCGCATCCCCCTCAATGCGCTGGTCAAGTTCATGAAGGAGCACAACATCCCGCTCGATGGCCTCCAGAGCGGCCGCACCCGCGTGCTGCTGGTCGATTCGCCTTCCGAGATCGTGGAAGTGGTGTGCAAGGTGCTCGGCGAGCAGGCCAACTACGAGGTTCGCGTGGCCCACACGGGCTTCGCCGCGGGCGTGGAGTGCGAGAAGTTCCGCCCCCACGTCATCCTCGTGGACATGCACCTTCGCGACGTGCAGGGCGAGGACCTGCTGAAGCTGGTCCGCTCCAGCCCCGACCTTCAGATCTGCAAGATGATCGCCCTCAGCGGCAAGCTGACCGACGGCCAGGGCCAGGCCCTGCTGCACCGCGGCTTCGATGGCTACCTCAAGAAGCCGTTCCACATCCGCCAGGTGATCGAGGCGATCGAGGAAGCGGTGGCGGTGGTCTACTGACCGTCCACCGTCGCCTCCCTGCTTCGCGGCCGGACTGTCCCATGACCCGAACGCGACCAGCCCCACCCCCCGCGGGTGGGGCTTTCAATGGCGCGCGCCACCACCGCGCCGTCTCACTCCGCTCTTGCCTTGCGGGGGCGGGCGCGGGGGCCGACCAAAAAAAAGGGTCCTGGACCCTTTTCTGGAGCTATCGGGCGTCGCGCGACAGCTTCAGGTCTTTGATGTGCAACTCGATCTGGGCGCGGCCGCCCCAGTGGCTGAGCTTGGGCTCGAAGGCCAGGTCCACCACAGCGCCCGCGGGCAGGTGCTCGGCAAGGTTGCCCAGGCCGAAGCCGATCGCCCCCCGCCGCGCTTCGCCCTGCCGCAACACGAGCCTCAGGTGGCGGCCCTCGCCGCCGACGCGCTGGGCGGGGCGTTCGAGCACGGCCTCGTGCACGCTGAACATGGGGGCAGGGTTGGCGCGGCCGAAGGGGGCGAGCCTTTCGAGATGATCCAGCAGTTCGAGGTCAAGCTCATCCAGCCGCGTGGCGGCGTCGATCGCCAGTGACGGCACCAGGTCCTGCTCGCTCAGTTCGGCGTTGACATGCTCGACCACGATCCGCCGCAACTGGTCGATCCGCCCGGCGTCGAGCACCATGCCCGCGGCCATGTCGTGGCCGCCGAAGCTGTTCATCAGGTGCGCTGCGCGGCTCAACGCGGCGTGGATCGACACCCCCGGCACGCTGCGTGCCGAGCCGTGAGCCAGCCCATCCTCGACCGTCAGCAGCACCACCGGCCGGGCGAAGGTGTCGGCCAGGCGCGAGGCCACGATGCCGATCACCCCCTGGTGCCAGCCTTCCTCGGCCAGGACGATGGCGCGCTGCTGGGGCGAATCGTAGCCCTGCTGCACCACCCGCTCGGCGGCCTCCAGGTAGATGCTGCGTTCGACGCGGCGGCGGCGGTCGTTCTCCGCCGTCAGGTGGCGGGCGATGCGCTGGGCCTCATCCTCGCCGGCCTCGGTCAGCAGGTGGAGGGCCTCGCCGGCATGGCCCATCCGGCCGCAGGCGTTGATCCGCGGGCCGAGCACGAAGCCGACGTGGAAGGCGTCGATCTTCTCGCTGCGCAGCCGGCTGGCATCGATCAGCGCGTTGAGCCCGATGAAGCGCGTCCGCTTGATCTGGCCCAGGCCGTAGCGGGTCAGCACGCGGTTTTCATCCACCAGCGGCACCACGTCCGCCACCGTACCCAGCGCCGCCAGGCTCAGCAGGTCCAGCAGCAGGGCGCGGAAGGCATCCGACACCCTCTCGCTGCCGCAGGCGATTCGGGCGACCTGCCAGGCCAGCTTGAACGCCACACCCGCCCCGCAGAGCTTGTCGAAGGGGTATCCGCTGCCCGGCAGGGCCGGATGGACGAGGATGGAGGCCTCGGGCAGAGCGGACTCATCCACCGTGTGGTGATCGGTGATGATCAGTTCCAGACCCGCCTGCCGGGCCGCCTGTGCCGGGCCGGTGGCGGTGATGCCGCAATCGACGGTGATCACCAGCGGCCGGGGATTGGCCGCGGCGAACTGCTCGATGGCCTCGGCGTTGAGCCCGTAGCCCTCATCGATGCGGTGAGGGATGTAGGTGCTCACCTTTCCGCCGGCCAGCTTCAGCGTATGCCACAGGATGGCGCTGGCGGTGATGCCATCGACGTCGTAGTCGCCGTAGATGACGATGGGCCGGCCTTCGGCCACGGCCTGCATCAGCCGCTCGGCGGCGGCCGTCACCCCTGGCAGGGCGGCCGGGTCGTGCATCCCTGCGAGCTGGGGGTTGAGAAACTGGCGGGCGGCTTCGACATCGTCGAGCCCGCGCTGCCACAGCAGCGCTGCGATCAGCGGATGCACCCCCAACGCTCGCGCCAGCCGGTTGCCAGCGGCCTCATCGGGCCCCGCCGCCGGCTGCCAGCGGTAGCGGTTGAGCTTCAGGTCGATCGTCATGGCCAACCCGATCATAGCCGACGGCACGGATCGGCGCTGCCGCCGAGGCCGAAGCGACGGTGTGCCACATCCGGCAATGATCGGCCCAGGATGGATCGGGTGCCCCTGTCAGCCGGTCCGCCGGTTTCTTCGGCGCGTGCGGAGGGCACTGGCGGACACGCCGCCAAGGGCGCTGCGCGGCCGCGACTACCCGCCCGGCGGTGGGCACGATAGGCTTTCACAGGACCCCGGCGGTTGTCGCCGGCGCAGCGGTACCGGATGGCGCAGCGATGAGCAGTGATGAGAACAAGGCCCGGAGCCTCGCTTTGGCGGCCCGGGCACTCGAGCCGAGCCGGCGCAGCGCATTCCTGGAACGCGCCTGCGGCGGGGATGCCGCGCTGCGAAAGGCGGTCGAGACAATACTGGAGCGGGGGGAGGAAGACACCGCACGCGGGCGGGCCGCCCAGGCCGGTGAGGCCGATGCCGCCGGCAGCGCCGGTGCCGTCGGTGCCGCTGAAGCCACCGGAGCGGCTGGCGACAGCACCGCCCATTTCGACGGGCCGCCGGCCTCGCCGTCGGCCTCGACCGAGCCGGCGTCGAAGCGGACCTCCTCGGCCGGTGCCGTCCCCGCCCGGCCGGGCCCCGGCAAGCGTCGGGGTCGAAAGCAGGGCGGGCACAGCGGCCTTTCGGCCGCGCCCAGCAGTGCCAACATGTGGGGCCAGTCCAGCCGTTTTCCACCGGGCACGATGATCGGGGGCCGCTACCGCATTGTGGGCCTGCTCGGCCGCGGAGAGCGCGGAGAGGTCTACCGGGCCGATGATCTGAAGGTCGGCCAATCGGTGGCGCTGAAGTTTCTCAGCAGCATCGATCCATCCCAGCAGGACCTGATGGCCCGCGTAATGCATGAGTTGCGGCTGGTCCGGCAGGTGGCGCACCCCAACGTCTGCCGCGTGTTCGATGTCGGCCAGTACGAGGGCGAGCCGCTGGTGGCGATGGAGTTCATCGACGGCGAGAACCTGGCCTCGCTGCTCCGCCGCATCGGACGTCTGCCTCGCGACAAGGTGGTGCAGATCACGCATCAGCTCTGCGCCGGTCTGGCCGCAGCGCACGACCGGGGCCTGCTCCACCGCGACCTGACACCACAGAACATCATGATCGACGGCCGCGGGTACGTGCGGATCATCGACTTCGGCATCGCCGATGCCGCCAGGCCCGGCGATTCCGGGCCGGTCGAAAGCCCCTACCGGGCACCGGAGCAGGCCATCGGCCGCCGGTCCACCGCCCAGTCCGACCTCTACGCCCTCGGCGCCATTCTCTACGAGATGGTCAGCGGCCGGCCGCCGCTGCGGGACGATGCTTCCGTCGCGGCCGATCCCGAAACCGCCGAAGCGCCGCACCTGCCCGACAGCGTGGCCGATGAGATCGACCCGCGGCTGGAGCGGCTGATCCGCCGCTGCCTCGAGCCCGACC
>PUMS01000314.1 GCA_003551485.1 Phycisphaeraceae bacterium
AGAGGCTGCGGCCATCGCCCACCGGCGGCTGGAACAGCCACAGGCGCTCGATATCCTCGCCGCCGTCGATCCGGTCGACGACCACGTACAGGCACGGCGCGCCCGACTTGCCGCTGAAGTCGAAGGCCAGCGACCGCATCCCGGTGATGCCGCTGGACCCGGGCGCATCATCATCGGTGCGCTTACGGACCACGTGGCCGTAGGGCGCAACCGAGAAGTGGCCCTGGCGCTCGTAGACCATGTTCATGTCCGCGCTGAGGACCATGGTGTGGTCATCGGCGTGCAGGTAGGTCAGGTGGGCGAAGCCCCCATCCCACAATTCACCTTCGGGCATCCACACCACGTTCTCCTGCTGGCGCCGACGCACCCGGTCGGTCGGGCCGACGGCCCAGTTGCGATTCAGGCCGCGCAGGCGGTAGGTGCCGGCGTTGGGGCCGTTCCAGCCGGCGATGTGCATGCTCTTGAGGAACACCTGCGCGATGAAGGCATCCTCATCCCAGCCGCTGCGGAAGGCATAGTAGCCGAAGTCGGGCGCCTCCCAGTGGCGCGGCAGGTTGGTGCCGATGGGCCTGGGCTCCATGTCGAGCGGGTAGTTGACAAAGGCCCGCACGGGGTCGGCCCCCAGCACCTTGGCCACGGTGTCGGCCCCATCGACGCCCATCTCGCGGTTCCAGGCGGTGAGCACCTCCGGCTGCCAGTTGTCGCGGATGACGGGGAAGAGGGCGGCGAAGTAGTTGCCCCCGATGCGTGTGGTGCCGTTGATGTCCTGCGGCCCGCCCACGATCTTGCGGGGGATGACGTCGGGATACTCGTTGCCGGGTGTGAGGTCATAGCCCATTACCCGCCGCCAGGCCGGCCACAGCCGCGCGTGGCCGATCATGGCCTCGAGCGAATAAATCCCCACCTCGCCCTGGAAGCCGCCGCGGCCGACGGCGTGGGTGTTGTGCAGCGCGCTGGTGAAGCGGGCCAGGCGCATGAGCCGGGCGAAGGCCGGGTCGCCGCCGGTGCGCTGCCAGGTGGCCATGACGTTCTCGTAGGTGCGCATGCGCGTCTCGTGCCGCTCGCGCAGGCGCTGGGCCTGCTGCTGCCACTGCTCGACCTGCTCATCGGTGGCCGGGCTGAGACTCGGGGCGATGTGGCCCCAACGCATCCGCCACTGCACCTTCACCATCATCGGGTAGAGCCCCTCCTCGAGGCGCACCACCTGGCCGTCGGCCAGCAGCCGCTCGTTGATGGCGACCTGCATGAGGTTGGCGCGCGAGCAGGGCGCGTTGACGCGGAACACGCCCGGTTCGGTGACCCTGATGACGGTGTAGGCCACCATGGTGAACGGTTCGCGCAGGCGTGCGGCCGGATCGGCATCGAGCAGATCGTAGACGTGAAGCCCGCCGTATTCATCATCATCGCTGACGCGGAGTTCGGGGTCCTGCTGCTGGAAGGTCAGCTCGAACTCGCCCACATGCACCTTCGTGCCGGGCTCGGGATGAACCTCTTCCAGGCCGTAGAAGACCTCGCGCGGGTCGTCCGGCGTGACGCGTCGCAGCGGTGCGGTGTGCAGCCAGCGGTCGGGCCCGCGCCCCGGGGTCAACTCGACCACCGGCACGTCAGGTCCGGGCTCGAAGTCCTTCGCCGGAGGCAGTACCTCATCGAGGAACGGCTCCGAGGGCTCTTGCGGGGCGTCGGCGGGCACGTCGAACAGCACCAGGGCGGTCATCGTCAGGCCGGCGTAGACATCGGCCACGTGGTTGCTGACCACGTGCCAGTTGGTCCGGCCGAGCGTCTCGGTGGCGAACCAGGTGCGGTGCGCCAGATCAGCGACCCACGCCCGGTAGCGTGCCTTGTAATCGTCGGGCAGGGCATCGTGGCAAAGGTCGTAGAACAGCGCAAGCTGGTCGAGCCGGCCACCCAGCGGCCCCAACGGCCGGAAGGCATCACCCCCGCGGTAGGGCCGTTCCAGTTCGGCATCGGCAAGCTCGATGCCCTTCTCGACGTAGCGCTCATCGCCGGTGAGCTGATACAGCAGACCCATGGCCGCGGGGGTCTCGCTGTTTTCCAGCCGCTGCTTCGCCGCCTGGCCGAAGGGGCTGTTGAAGCGCTGACGGAGCTCAGGCAGGTCATCCTTGCCAAAGAGCAGTCGGGGATGCTCCTGCGGCTCGACGGCGCGGTGGTCATCGGCCACCTGCGGGGCGTAGACCGAGGCGCGGGCAGCCCCCTCGATCTCGCGGCCGCTGAAGGTGCCCTCGAACGAACCGGTGTAGTTGCCATCCTCGCCGCGGGTCAGCTCGACCTGGTACTCGCCATCCGCGGCGGGAATCCAAGGGTCAGCGGTGTAGTTCATCGCCAGGGTGAAGCTGAGGCTGTCGGAGGTCTGCTCGACATCCATCACGGCGCCACGATGGAAGACCATGTTGTAATCGCGGGCCACACCGTAGGCTGCGCCCCAGTGCTCGCCGAGGCGCTCGAGGTCCGCCACCAGCACCCGGCCGCGGTCGGAGTCGGGCTGGTAGGCGGCATCTTCCAGGACCAGTTTGTAGTGCACGGGCGTGGCATCACTGGCTGTTGCCCACGGCGAGGCCGTGCCCGAGACGGCCAGGGCGAGCGCGGCGGACAAGAAGGGAACGATTCGGGGACTCATTGCGGGGGTCCTTTCCAGGATGGAGGATTGGGGTTGATCCAGGTCGCGATTGCGGTCCGTGCGGCATGCTGCCGCGGTGTTGTGACGGCGGCGCATCTGCTGCGGCGATGGTGCTCACCGCCCGGGGGTCTTCTCCAGCGGGTCGGCGATGGTGCCCAGGATCAGCTTCTCACCGTCGAAGCCGACGGTCTGCTCGCCGATGACCAGGCCGTCGCCATCGACCTCGATTTCGGGCGCCTCACCGCTCTGGAGCGTCATCACGTAGTAGGTGTGCTCACCGGCCTCGACGATCCGCGTGCGGGTGAAGGCGCCATCCCGCGGGGCGCGCTCATCGCTGGGGTCGGTGGGCCGGATCTGCATCCAGTACAGCACCCGATGGCCGGTCCACGGCCCCACCTGCACCACCAGCAGCGGCGCGCCCGAGGCGCCACTGTAGTCCACGGCAAGGGAGTTGACGCCGCGCGCGAGCTGCTGCAAGTGCTCGCGGGCGTGGCGGTGCGTCCGAGGAGCGCCCCGCCCTGTCGGAATCGCCTGAAGGGCCTGCTCATCGAGCATCTCGGCGCTGAGGATGCCCGAGCCGTCCTCGGCGCCATAGAAATACGTCTCCCGAGAGGCGTAGAAGATGCCCGGGAAGGGGAAGCGCAGGTGCTTGCCCAGCACCTGGACGTTGCCGCCCATGCCCATGCCGCGGCCGCGGAGAGGGGCGGTGCCCAGCAGGACGGTGACGATCATGTCGTCGGCCTCGCCCGTCCAGTCGCTGCGGAAGACGAAGTAGCCGGACTCGGTGTCGCGCAGGATGCGGGGCATCGTCTCGCGGGGGTTGCGCGGCTCGAGGTCGAAGGGCCAGTTGGCCATCACCCACGCGGCGAAGTGGGGGTACTCGTTGACGTCGTAGTCGGTCTCATCGCGGCGGACGATGTGGTTGAACACCCAGAGCATCTCGGCCTTGTACCGCTCGGGCACGATGCCGAAGCCCAGGGCGAAGTCGCCCTGGCGCGAAAGCTCCCGCGGGTTAGGGGGCGGGTCGTGCAAGTACCTGCCGCGATGGATGCTGCGCGTCCTGTCGGCATCTGGACCGAAGCGGACCAGTTCGTAGATCCACTTTGTGCTCATCCAGTGGACATCGGTATCGGCCGGGGCCAGGTCGTAGCCGGCGGCATTGCGGTAGGCCTGAATGAACGGGATGATGCCCTTGTTGCCAGAGAAACGGCCGGGGTGGTGGCC
>PUMS01000294.1 GCA_003551485.1 Phycisphaeraceae bacterium
AGGGAGACACGGGACAGGGGGACGGGGGGACGGGGGGATGCGGGGAAGGGGAGGTGGGGGGGGTGCGCGGCGGGGAGTTGAGGGGGAGGGGGCGGGGGCCCCAAGGGGGCGGTTGGAGACTGGGGCAGGGCCCTACATAGGGTATCCGGCGGCCGGGGGGCGGTTGCCTGGAGGGGGCGGGGTGATTAGGCTAATGAGCCGAGCCGGCATCGTGCGGGCGGCCGAGCCGCCCGGGGCCGGCCACTGAGCAAGGAAGGCACGCCATGAAGGTAGTCTGCGATCGGGGCGCGTTGGTCGATGCACTCAAGCTGGCCCGTGGGGCGGTCATCACCCGCAGTCCCAAACCCGTCCTCGCCTGCGTCAAGCTCTCGACCGATGAGGGCCTGCTGCACATCGCCGCGACGGACATGGAAATCGGCCTGTACCTGTCCACCCCGCGCATCGAGGTCGCCGAGCCGGGCGAGGTGGTGCTGCCGGCCGACAAGCTGCTCCAGATCGTCAACGAGTCCAACGACTCGACACTGACGATCGAGACCGAGCAGGAGGCGGCCCACATCCGCGGGCAGGACTCGCACTTCAAGATCTTCGGCTACCCGCCGGCCGACTTTCCCAGCGTCCAGCCCTTCAGCGGCGACAGCGACTTCGAGGTGCTCGCCGGCACCCTGCGCCAGCTCATCGAGCAGACCCAGTACGCCACCGCGCGCGAGAACACCCGCTACGCGATCAACGGCGTGCTGCTGGAGCGCGAGGGCGGCAAGCTGTGCGTCGTGGCCACCGATGGCCACCGCCTGGCCCTGGCCCGAGGGCCGTTCCAGACTACGAAGGATGAGGCGGGCCACTCGGCCATCATCCCGCCCAAGGCGCTGCACATGCTCATGTCGCTGCTGGATGAGCCGGAGCAGACCGTGCGCGTCCGCATCGCCGACAGCCAGATCATCTTCGGCCTGGAGGACGCCACGCTCTGGTCGAACCTGGTCGAGGGCAACTTCCCGCCCTACAAGGATGTGATTCCCAAGGATGCCGACCGCAAGGCCACACTGGCCACCGACGCCCTCCAGAGCGCCGTCCGCCGCGCTGCGGTGCTGACCAACGAGGAGAGCAAGGGCGTGCGCTTCTCGTTCCAGCCCGATGGGCTGGTCCTCTCCAGCCGCGCCCCGGAGATGGGCGAAGCCGAGATCAAGGTCGACCTGCCCAAGTTCGACGGCGAGCCGATGGACATCGGCTTCAACCCCACCTACCTGCTCGAAGCCCTGAAGGTGACCCACGCCGAGCACGTGACACTCGACCTGCGCGCGCCCAACAAGCCGGGCGTGCTGCGCAGCGGGTCCGACTTCCTCTACGTGGTCATGCCCGTCAACCTTCAGTGAGGTGACAGGCGGGGGGGGGTGGGGGGATGAGGCGTTGCCCGCCCATCCCGCAAGCTTCCACACGCCGCGGCCTGCAATCTCCGCCGCGCGCGGGCGGTGCCTCGGTGGGGGCCGGCCATCAACGGTGGCCACGTAAACCACCGCCCGGCCCCGCGCAACGGTCTCACGGAGTGTCGCCATGCAGCCCGACCGTCTGACCTGGACCGACATCGATCAGATCGCCGAGGCCCTCGATGAGGCCCACCCCGACACCGAGCCGCTGAGCCTGCGCGCCAGTACGCTCAAGAAGCTGGTCGAGCAGTTGCCCGACTTCGAAGCCGACCCGCGCGACACGGTGAATGAGCAGGTCCTGCAAGCCATCCAGTCCGCCTGGATCGAGCTGCGCCACGGCACAGGCCCGGACAGCACCTGAACCGCTCCCCCAGCCGACCGCCGGATGCCACTGGCGGCTTGTCCGCCAGTGCCGGGTTCCCGGTGATTTGGGCCCCGGTGCCCATGACGTTTGCCAGGGTCGCTTGCCGGCAAAGCGCCCGTGGCAAGTCGCCGACTCCCTTCACCGCGCATCTTCATGCAGCACGGCGAAGAAGCCGCCGCCGCCCTGGCCGCGGCTCTGGGCGGCGTGGTGGGGGGTGAAGTTGGGCTCGCCGCCATCGCCGCCGATGCGGCCGGCGACGATGATGCGGGTGGTGCCGTCGACGGTGCGGATATCGCCGGCCATCGTGCGGCCGCCGGGGTCGAGGCGGGTCATCACGGGGCGGGCATCCATCTGGTCGCTCAGCAGCAGCACGTAGGCGCCGCCGGTGTATTCGCCGCTGTCAGGCGGTGTGAAGCTCAGCGGCAGGCCCGAGGCGGCACCGCCGCCGGCCAGCAGCCTGCCCTGCTCATCGGCCGCGAGGGTTCCATCGACCATGCGAACGGCGTTGGTCCGGCCCGAGCTGAGCCGGCCGGCGAACTGCTGGCCGCGAAGGTACTCGCCGGTGGCCGGGTCGTAGCGGGCGAAGAAGGCCTTGTGCTCGGCACGGCTGTTGTGCCACTCGAAGAACTGGTCCCCGCGGTGGCGCTTGCCATCGGCGCGGGCCCACTGGCCGTCCTTGAGCACCCCCTCATAACGGAAGATGTGGTTGCCGCCGGCGGCTTCGAACCCGGCGTACACCTTGCCATCGCGGCCGCGGGTCATGCGGTAGCCGCGGGTGTCGGCCATGTTGTTGGTCGGGCGGTTGAGAAACCGCGGGTCGTCGCGGTTGGTCGACCAGTCGTAGAGCAGGTACCGCACCTGCCCGTCGAAGCCCACCCCGCGCAGGTAGGCGATCTGCACCGGGAAGGTGCGGTTGCCGTCGAAGGCATTGTCCTGCCGCCAGCCCACGTGCACCACGGTGCGCGACTCGACGTCGATGGCCAGGTCCAGCGTGTGGCGATAGCCGCGGAACTGCTGCACAGCGCGGCCGGCGGGGTTGAACAGGTGAATGGTGCCGGCGCCGGGGGTCGAGTCGGCATCACGGTCATAACACAGCGCTGCGGCGATGCCGTTGCCCGCCGCATCCACACGGGTACAGACCCCCTCCAGGTCGTGATGCCACAGCACCCGGCGCGCGTGCCGGTCGAGCTTGGCCACGCCGCGGCGGCCGAGGGCCACGTAGATGTTGTCCGCATCATCCAGGGCCACGTCCCGCACATCCTCACCGATGCGCGCCGCCGACAGCACCCGGCGGCCATCCTCGGAAAGGTGGATGACCACCGCATCGCCCGGCGCCAGCGTCCGCGCCCGCTGCACGAGCGGCCCGGCGCTGATGCGGCCGACCAGGACGATGCTGCCGTTGGACTGGATCGCCGCGCCGGTGAAGGCATCGCCCTGCACCCCGCCGAAGGAGGCCGTGGTGAAGGTCCAGTCACCATCCTTCCAGACCTGCTCACCCTCGCCCCCCGCCGCGGGCGCGGCCGACAACAGTCCGAGGATGGCGCTGAGCATGGCGACGATGAGCAACCGGCGGCGGCGGACGTCGAGGGCGGCGGTGAACGCGGCGTGTGGGAACATGGGCAGACTCCAACCTGGACCATCACGATTCTGGGGTAGCGCAGCGCGTGGGGGCACCCGGGCCATGCGGCCGACGGCCCCATGCCGGGCTCATGCATCATACGCATCGCGACCGTCGAACGTGCCCCCTCCGGGGCGCCACCGCCGGGTCCGGGCATCCTTCTGAGGCTGCAAGGCCAGTGATTGTAATAATTTGCATGAACGGGGTTTCGCCCGGGGCCACTGCTCGCTTGTCTGACAATGCCTCTGGTGGCGGGCCGGCGGCACTGGTGGACAAGCCACCCGTGGCACCCGGCGGCGGGTCCGCTTCGCTTGCCCCACCCTACCTGCTGCGCCGGGTGCGACTGGCGGCTTGACCATCAGTGGCACCGATGCCTGCCGCCTTGCTTCCCACCGGCATCGAGGGTATGGATGGGCGTTATGAGCTCAACCTCGCCCTCCACCACGCCCGCG
>PUMS01000173.1 GCA_003551485.1 Phycisphaeraceae bacterium
CCGGAGACCACTCGGCCCGGCCGCATGTGCTGCACTCGCTGGACCCGCAGGGCGGGGTGGACATCGCCGAGGTGGTGGCGAAGGTCGGCGACCGCGTGGCCCTGTGCGGAAACGTCGACTGCGGCCTGCTCCAGACCGGCACGGACCCGCAATGCACCGAATCCGCCTGCTACGCGATCGAGCACGGGTTGAAGGCCCCCGGCTACATCTTCTCAACAAGCAACTGCATCTACACCGGCATGTCCCTTGACCGCTACGAACTGATCCTCGGCCTGTGGCGCCGTCACGCCGTGCGCCCCTGACGCGGCGAGGTTCGGCCGCATGATGCAGCCGCGGCAGTCACCGGGGGGATACAGAAGAATATCTCACGCGAAGGCGCAAAGGCGCGAAGGAATTTGATGGATAGCCAGATGCCGCTGGGACGGCATCACCCCTCCTCTTCTTCGCGGCTTCGCGCCTTCGCGTGAGACATCTGAATCCGGCTTCCCGCACCGCGCCCGTGGATGGCATTGCCCACCGCGGTCGGGCATGCCGAAGTTACCGCGCATCCTTCGCGGCCCGGTTGAGGGCGATGCTGTGAGAGAGTTCAAGGCCCAGCACGAGCCCGGCGCGGGCATTGCCCGTGCCTGCGATCCACAACCATTCGGCCTCGGGACACAGGCCGGCTTGTGTCAGAATGGTGAACATCATGTGCATATCGATGAACCTGCGATCCTCATCTGTTGAAGCCTGCAGGGCCTCATCGTGCGGGTCAGCCGCGGCACCAACTTCCGCGTGGCGCGGGCCGAGCTGGCCGTCGATGTGGTGCAGGTACTGATCGAGGGCGGCCCGGGCGAGGCTCGCCGCGGCGGCATCGAAGCCATCTTCCATCGCCAGGCTGATCGTCGTGGCGAAGCTGCCGATGCGCATCGGAATATCCTCGATCGTGTTCAACAGCTCCACCGCCTCCTCAACCATCCCCGCCCGGATGTAGAGGTCGGGAAGATCATGGGCGAGGTCTTCGAGGTCGAGGTGGGGGGCGACCTCGGTCCGCAGGGCCTCGAGACGCCGGCGCAGTGAGTCTTCATCCACCGCCGGTTGCCACAACCATCGAGTAGTCACATTCACGCGGGTACGTGCCCGGTGGTGGTCATCCGCAATCCCCCGCAGATGCTGCTCGAGTGCATCCCAGTCGCCGACCCGGAGGCGGGCGGTTTCAGTGTGCTTGTGCGATGAGGCTCGCAGATCATCGCCGGCGATCGCGTTCAGCGTCTGTTGCATCAGCTCGATATCACCCGCAGCGGCCTGGGCCACGGCCATCGAGGCGAGCACACGGTCGCGCCGCTGCGGTGCGAGGTGACCGTTGAGCGCATGGATGGCATCCCACTGTTGCCGATCGATGAGGGCATCCAGGAGCCTGCCAAGAGCCCGGGAGCGATTCCAGTTCTCTTCTGGATTCACCTTTTGCGGCAGCTCGAGTTCGCCGATCAGTCCCAGAGCCGGGTCATCGCGCCCGGCGCTGAGCAGCATTTCGGCCAGCCACATCCTGGCGGCGTTGACCTGCGCATCATCATCGCCGTGTTGTTCGGCAAGAGCATCGAGGGTCCGTCGGGTCATCGACACGACTTCTGCCGAGGCATCATCATCATCATCGCCCCGAAGCGCCTGCCGTGAAACGTGCAGCAACTGGTCCAGTCGTTCCCGTGGGTCATCGACCTGTTCAAGCACCTGCGCAGCCTGGGCCGTTCGGCCCGCCGACACGAGAATCCATGCACGTTCACGGGCGAACCGCCGCGGCGGCAGATCGAAAAAGGTGAGTGTCCGCTCCAAAGCCGCCATCTGCCGGCGCCAGTCGAAACCGGGCGGCGGCTGGTGCAGCCTTCGGTCGATGACACGAGAGATGAGCGAATCGAGGTCCTCGCGAAACGGGCCGTTCTCATGCATCTGCGCGAGGGCCTGGTCGTAACGTTCCCAGGTGACCAGGGCGGCAAACGCGCGCTGCACATCGTTGCGATGGCTCATCCTGTCGCGCTTAGGCTCCGCCGCGAGTTGGGTGCCAAGCGCGGCCCAGTGCAGGGCGCGGCCGACGTGATCGTCCGGGCGCAACTGCGCGCGGGTGAGGGCCTCGTCCACATGGCAATGCAGCGCCATCTCCTGCTTCTGTGCCTGTGCCCGCTGCCGCCACTGCTCGAGCCGCTGGCGTGCCGCCGGCGTGGCCAGGGTGCCGAGCAGTTCGACGCCGCGGCGGGCGCGGCGGAGGTCGGCATCGGCCGCCTCGTGGTCGATGCGCAGCAACTCGACGATTCGGGTTTGCTGTTCGAACGAATCGGGCCGCGCCCAGGCCGCGCGCAGCCGCTGCTCGGCCACGGGGCCGAGGTCGGCCAGCTTACGCTGGGCACGCCGGCGCCTGTTGAAATCGTCGGCATCGAGTTCGGCGATGAGCCGGTCGATGTGCTCCCGCGGCGCGATGGGCAGCTCGATGCGATCGGCAAGGAAGGCCACCGCGGCATCGCCGGCCTCTGCAAACCGCCTTACCGCCTCGTAGGCCTCCGCGATGCGCTCACTGCCAAGCTGCCGCCAGGCGCTGTCGAGGTCGTCGCCCATCGACTCGGGCGTCTTGGCCCCGACCGGCATGGCGAGCACGCACCAGGCAACAGTCGCAACGAGAAGGCCGGGCACACCGGCCGCGGACAGAACGCCGTGTCGAGACATGGCTGCCTCTCCAAACAGGATGGGAAACGTCAACCAAGTATACCCCACTGCGGTTCCCCGCCCGGCGGCCCCGAGCGGGGAGCAGAGGTGGGGTGTGTGCGGCGTGCGGCCGGGTGCATGACCTATCCTGCGGACGTTTCGAACCCGAATCAAAGGGGGTGGCATGGTCAGCGGCCGTCCTCGGCCGATGGCCATGACGCTGCGAGGCCCGCTCATGGCCATCGGGCTGAAGACAGCCCGCTGACCATGCCACCCATGGAGCCCCCGCGGCGCATGTCATGCACCCCCGGTCCCGGCCCACCGGCGTTGCCTTGCGGCCCTGGGGGCTCTACATTGGCTGGTTCAACCCAAGGAGGCCGCGCGGCGATGTTTCACGGTGTACTGACGGCGATGGTCACGCCATTTCGCGACGGCGAAGTGGATTTCGACAGGCTGAGGGCCAACGTGGTCCAGCAGGTGCGGGCGGGGGTCGATGGCCTGGTGCCCTGCGGCACGACCGGGGAGAGCCCCACGCTCAGCCACGAGGAGCACGAGCAGGTCGTCGAGGCGGTCGTCGAGGCCGCCGAGGGCAGCGTGCCCGTGGTGGCCGGCACCGGGTCGAACTCGACCCAGGAGGCCCTGCGGCTGACGCGGCACGCGGCGAAGGTGGGGGCCACCGCCAGCCTCCAGGTCTGCCCCTACTACAACAAGCCCTCGCAGGAGGGCATGTACCGCCACTTCATGAGCATCGCCGACAGCGTCGATCTGCCCATGGTGCTCTACAACATCCCCGGCCGCACCGCCGTGACGCTCTCGCCCCAGACCGTGGCCCGCCTGGCCGAGCATCCCAACATCGTGGGCATCAAGGAGGCCACCGGGTCGATGGATATCGCCAGCGAGATCGCCGCGCTCTGCCCGCCGCGCAGCATGACCATCCTCGCCGGCGATGACTCGCTGACGCTGCCGCTTATGGGCATTGGCGGCCGGGGCGTGATCAGCGTGGCCGGCAACATCGTGCCCCGGCGGCTGGTGAGCATGGTTCACGCCGCACTGGCCGGCGACTGGGACGATGCCCGCCAACGGCATCTGGAACTGTTCGCCCTGCTGCGGGCGCTGTTTCTTGAAGGCAATCCCGTCTCGGTCAAGGCGGCCATGCGGTTGATGGGCACCGACAGCGGCGA
>PUMS01000348.1 GCA_003551485.1 Phycisphaeraceae bacterium
GGACCAGGGCCAGGCCGGCCCCGGTGGCGAGCACCGACTGCATGAACCGTCGTCGGCTGAGGTTGCCCGAGGGGGCCTGGTCGGGCTGGGTGGGCTGGTCAGGCTGGGCGGGGGCGGGGGCGGTCGCGCCACTGCTCTGCCGGGGTGCGGGCTGGTTCTGTCCGCTCATGTAAGGTGGCTCCGTGGCATTGGCCTTGCGAGGGTGGCTGCGGATGCGGTCGGCACCGGGCACGGCGTCTGTGTCCTGTCCTTGGCCCGCTTTGGACGTCAAGCGGGCGGGTGATGCCAGACTTTAGAATAATAAACTCCGCTTGTCCTATCCTATTGCCGCGGCTGGGAGGGTTTCCGCAGCGCTCCGGCCCCGGATCAACGCCTAAAAACCCCGTCATATTGCCCTCGGCATCCCCCCGCAGCCGCAAAACCAGCCCGACCCGCAGGGCGCCCCCGCGCCGACCGTCATGGGCTGGCCGCGCCACCGGCCCGCACCGGGGCCTTCAGTCAGAATGATACCGGCAACCCGCCTTGACAATTCCTCCGGGAAGACGCCATAGGGTGGGTAGAGCGAGGACACGTGGCAGACCCGTCGCCGGGTGGATGCAATCAGGTGGCCGCCGGGGCGTTGTATGAGGGCGCCCCCCCGTGCGGACTGTCTGCTAAGCTGCGGATGGCATCGGGCCCGAGGCGCTTCCACGATGTGCCGGACACCGTGCCACCGCCCCGCCCCGCCTGATGGGGACAGCCCCATTGCCGATTCCCTCGGAGTGAATTAAAGATGAAACACCTGCTCTCCCTGACCCTGATCGCCGGCCTCGGCCTTGGCCTGGTTCCCCGGCCCACCGCAGCCGAGCCGCTGGTCGACCTTGCCCGCCAATCCTTCACCAACGCCGAGCGCACCGAGGCGGGGCAGGTCTTCAGCTTCGACATGGGCACGCGGCGGGTGAACTGGAACCGTGCGCGGTGGTCGATCATCGAGTTCGATGAGGCGCGGGACCTGAGCCGCTTCGGCGGCGTCGAGGTCACACTGGCCACGGAGCAGCCCCGCAGCGATGCCGTGGTGGCCCTGGCGGTGCGCGAGGCGGGCCGGTCGTGGCACTACCACCCCGCCGCGGGCCGGCTGACCAAGCCCCAGACCACCACACTGGCCCGTTTCAGCGACTTCGCCACGCCCTGGTACATGGCCCCGCCGCGCGGCACCTTCGTCGACCCCGACGGCAGGCTGGACCCGGAGAACATCGACGCGGTGGCCATCGGCGTGGTCAACCCGCTGGGCGTGGGCGAGGTCGGCTTCACGCTCACGGGCCTGAACCTGGTCGAACTGGCCCCCGAGCGGCCCGATGAGCCGGTGCGCATCCATGTCACCGGCAAGCTGCTGGACGTCAACGACACCCAGAGCATCCCCGCGGGCCTGTTCGGCGGCTACCACCTGCCGACGGGCAGCTACGAGCGCTACCGCCTGGGCATGAGACGAAACCTCATCGGCGGGCAGGCCATCGGCGGCAACCCCCAGTTCGGCGACGAGGTCACCCACATGCTGCTCAACTGCATCGGCGAGCGGGTCAACCCCTCACCGCGGCAGACCCACGCCGACTGGGAGCAGCGCAGCAAGGACCTGGCCCGCCAATTCGTCGAGCGTGCCCGCGAGGCCGACCAGCCGCTCTACGTCGAGTACTGGAACGAGCCGTACCTGAACTGGGCCAACCGCAACCGCATCAACTTCAACCCCGCACACTACAACCTTGATGAGGCCGAGGAAGGCGGCATCGTCCGCATCCGCCACGATGGCGAGAAGGTGCCGCACCTGCGCTGGACGCAGGACTACGATGCCCCGCCCTGGAACTGGGACTCGAGGCGCAACTGGCGCCGGGGCCGCGATGAGACCGGCCGCGTCTGGTCCACCCACGCCCAGCCCTACTTCTATCGCGGCCCCAACCGCCGCGCCGGCTACTACCCCGAGACCCATCCGCCCGAGGATGTGGCCGATGGCGAGCAATACACCGTCGAGGTCGGCGACCGCGAGTTGACGCTCACCGCGTTCACGCCCTGGCACATCTACGATGAGACGCAGTTCACCTTCTGGTCGGGCCGGGGGATGCAGATGCTCTACATCGAGCCGCTGCTGGCCTTCGCCAACACGCTCAAGCAGGAGATGCCCGAGGCCACCTTCATCGCCGGCTGGGACTTCCGCCCCAGCGAGGACCACTGGGCGGCGTGGGACATCGTCTACAAGGACACCATCGACAAGGCCATCGACGTGCTCGACGGCGTGGCCGACCACGACTACGGCGGCGACCCGCTTCGCATGGCGGCCAACTACGAGACCGTCACCGCCTACGGCGTCATCGAGCACGACAAGTGGCTCTACCACTACAACACCGAGACCGCCATGGGCGGCGACCCGCAGGCCTACCCCGAGGCCGAGGGCCTCAGCAGCGGTGCCCGCATGGACCGCCAGAAGTTCCGCTGGACCACGGCCAAACTGCTGCACGCACTCCAGTACGTGCCGGACAAGGCCCGCGCCTTCGCCTGGTTCGGCCGCGGCGGGGGCTGGTTCAGCCACGGCGGCGAGGGCGTGGCCCTGGACATGCTCATCAACCTGCGCGGCCGGCTGGTGCAGGTCGAGCACGAGGACCCCGATCTCTTCATCGTCGCCGCCATCGACGGCGCCGACCCACAGAACCCCCGGCCGGACAACCTGCCCGACCGCCAGGAACTGGTCATCGCCATCTACAACGCCGCGCTCGAAGCCCGGCCGATCGACCTGACGCTCGCCCCACCCGCGGGCACCACCGCCGCCACGCCGAAGCTGCTTCAGTCCATGCTCGAGCAGACCGCGCCCGAGGGCCGGCGGGTCGAAGGCGGCATCGATCGCAACGGCCCCGGCTACCGCATCCAGCGCGAGCTGCCCGAGCGCAGCCTGCTGGTGGTGACCGTCCCGCTCGAGGGCACCGTCGCCGATGAGGCCCCCGCCCAGGTGCGGCACACCCAATCCTTCGCCCCCATCATGATCGAACCGGTGGCCCACGGTGAGCCGGTGGCCACCAGCGTCCAGATCGACGAGGAGGCACTCGGCAACGCCGGCCGCGCATGGGTGCGGGTCGTGGTCGAGCGGCTGGGCGAGGATGAGGGCACGCTCGTGCTCAACGGCGTCCAGCATCCCCTGCCCCGCGCTGTCACGCCCGAGACCACGCCCTGGATCCGCCAGTTCGCCATCGACCCGGCCATCCTCAAGGCCGGTGAGAACGAGCTGACCTTCCGTGTCAACGGCGCTGAGCACCCCGGCTTCCTGCTCTGCTCGGCCAGCGTGATTATCGAGCACCCCACCGGCAGATAACGCTCCCGCATCGGCCCACCCCCGCGGACGCCGCTTATGGACCGGCCCCTGTACGGTTTCAACTTCCAGTGGCTTTTCAACAGCGACCGCGGCGATGGCCCGGTCGAGCCGGACCTCCAGGCACTCGATTTCCTGGCCGCGCATGACCTGCAATTCGTGCGCGTGCCCATCGACTACCGCTACCTGGTCGGCGGCGAGGGCTACGACCAGTACCACGAGGCCAACTGGGAGCTTGTCGACCGCATCCTCGATGCCTGCCGCCAGCGCGGCCTTTACTGCTCGCTGAACCTGCACCGGGCGCCGGGCTACTGCATCAACCGCAACGAGCTCGAGCGCCACAACCTCTGGACCGACCCCCAGCCCCAGGAGGCCTTCATTCGCCTGTGGGCTACCTGGGCGAGGCGATACCGCGGCATTCCCGCCAACGAACTCGAGTTCGACCTGGTCAACGAGCCCCCGCCCGTGGGCCGCTACGACATGACCCGCGAAAACCACGAGGCGCTGATGCGCCGAAC
>PUMS01000399.1 GCA_003551485.1 Phycisphaeraceae bacterium
CGGCCGGGCAAGGATGCGATCCAGACGCACGTGGCGGCGACGCTGGACGTGTACCTGTCGCTGGGCATCGGCACGGCCTTCGCCGTGTTCTTCGTGGGCATGTGGAGCGTGCTCGTGGCCTACCGCAGGTTCGCCCGCCAGCGCCGCGAGCAGCGCGAGGCGGCCCAAGCGACCCACTCGGATGCCGACGCCGAGGGCCGCACGGTGGTGCGCGACTTTGACAAGACCGAGATCGACCCCTCCGCCTTCTGGCGGCGCGACAAGCCGCGCGGTGACCCGCCGACCTGGTTGGCCATCGTCATCTGGGCCGCGGCCAGCGTGGGTTTCGTCGTGCTGGCCGACTACCTGGTCAACCAGGGCCTCGAACCCCACGAGCGCTTCCCGCTGTGGTGGCTGATCGCCTTCGCCTTCCTGTGGACGCCGCTGAACACCTACATCAACGCGCGGATGAGCGGCATCGCCGGGCAGGATGTGGGCGTGCCGTTCGTATTCGAGACCGCGGTGTTCGTCAGCCAGCACCGGGGTCTGAACATCTGGTTCGCCCCGCTGCCGCTTCAGAACTTCGGCCACTTCGCCCAGATGCTGCGCGAGACCCAGCTCACCCGCACGCGGTTCATGTCGATCCTGCACGCGGAACTGCTGGTGTTCCCGCTGATGCTGGTGGCCTCGTTCATCTTCTGGAACTACGTCAACAGCCTCGGGCCGATCCCGTCGGAGAACTATCCCTATGTCGAGCGGTTCTGGCCGCAGTTTGCGCAGTTGCGCGCGGTGTGGGCCACGGGCCTGCGCGAGGGCCAGAGCGAGCTGATGCAGGCGCTCAAACCGGGGCTGATCATCGTCGCAGCGCTGGGCACCACGGCGCTGTTCGGCGTGTTTTCCATGATCGGCCTCAGCGCGCAGTACATCTACGGCGGCATCGGCGCCATTGGTGCGTACCCGCACATGGCGATCCCGATCTTCATCGGCGCGTGCCTGGGCCGCTACGTGCTGGCCCGCAAGTTCGGCCGCGAGCGCTGGATCAACTACGCCCCGATCCTCGCCGTGGGCTTCGGCGCGGGCATGGGCCTGACGGGCATGCTCGCGATCGCCATCAACTTCCTGTGGACCAGCGTCGGCGTAGGCTATTAGCAACCCCCCGCGCCCCCGGTGCGCGCTGCGCAGGCCGCGGGCCCGATGATGACGACCATGACCCAACCCGCTTCCCATTCGACCTGGCAGACCGGCGAGCTGAAGCTGCGGCCCTCGCTGGTGGTGGCCCTGGCCATCGCGAGCCTGCGCGTGCGCCTCAGCCGCGCGGCCATCACCGGCCTGACCATCGCCACCACCACCGCCTTCATGATGTACCTGCTGACCATGCCCTACGCCAACCCCGAATCGCCGATCCTCGATGGCCTGCCGGGGCTGATGGGCCTGCGGGTCGACCGCTCGGCGGATGAGGTGCAGGGCTTCATGCTCATGCTCGCCCTGGCGATCATCGTCGCCGCGGCGGGGGTGTTCAATACCATGCTGATGAACGTCGCCCAGCGCTACCGCGAGATCGGCACCATCAAGTGCCTGGGCGGGCTGGACCAGTTGATCCTGCTCAGCGTCCTTCTCGAGGCGGCGATGCTGGGCCTCAGCGGCGCGGTGATCGGCGTGGTGGCCGGCATCGTCATCTCGCTGGGGCTGAGCCTGGCCGACTACGGCGGTGCGTTCCTCCACCACGTCAACTTCCACTACCTGCCGGTGAAGGTGCTGTTCGTCTTCCTGGTGGGCATGGGGCTGACGACCCTGGGCGCGGCGGTGCCCGCCTGGATCGCCGCCAAGATGCCGCCGATCGAAGCCATGCGAGGTGAAAAGTGATGTCCAGTGCCGAAGCCACGTCCGCTCAGAACGCCGCCGCCGGCGCCCGCCAGGGCGCCGCTGCCGATGCGGCCGCCGCCGAGCAGCGCCCCGGCGTCGACTGGTTCGCCGACCTGGACAAGCACGTCGATCAGACGGTGATGACCAGCGACGTGTGCAAGGTCTACATCATGGGCGAGACCCGCATCCCGGCGCTGGACAACGTCTCGGTCAACATCGCCGCCGGTGAGTACATCTCGATCATGGGGCCCAGCGGCTCGGGCAAGACCACCCTCTTCAACTGCATCGGCGGGCTGACCAAGCCCACCAGCGGCGCCGTGTTCATCGATGAGATCGACGTCGCCCAGCTCGATGCCAACGAACTGGCCTGGCTGCGCTGCCGCAAGATCGGCTACATCTTCCAGAGCTACAACATCATCAAGGTCATGACCGCCCTGGAGAACGTCACCCTGCCGATGCTCTTCGCCGGCGTGCCCGGCGATGAGGCCCAGGACCGCGCCGTGGACATCCTCACCCGCGTGGGCCTTGGCGACCGCGTGCTGCACACGCCGATGGAACTGTCCGGCGGCCAGCAGCAGCGCGTGGCCATCGCCCGCGCCTTCGCCAACCGCCCGGCCATCATCCTTGCCGATGAACCCACGGCCAACCTCGACCTGCACACCGGCGAGCAGATCATCAACCTGATGAAGGAGATGAACCGCGAGAGCGGCGTGACGGTCATCTGCTCGACCCACGACCACAAGATGCTGGCCCAGTCCGACCGCATCGTCTGGATGGATGACGGCCGCATCAAGCGCATCGCCGACCGCGATGAGGTCGAGATCACCATCAGCCAGCTCAGCGAACAACAACACTAACCCCCCCCGGAAGTTCCCCCGGAAGTTCCCCCGGAAGCCACCGGAATTCCCCCTGAATTCCGCAATCCCGGTGTCCCCGAATCCCCGCAACGTTTGCAGGCCTCGGCGCCGGTGAATGCCTGCAACCGCGATGCGAAGGAGCCATCCCGATGAAGCGAACCTTCTCACTGTTTGCGATCCTCACCGCCGCTGTCGGCTTTGCCGCGTGCAGCGCTGCGATGGGCCGCGGCGACGATGCCGCCACGTCCCCGGCCGCATCGAGCGCCCAGGATCGTGCGGATGCCACCGCGTTCGAGCAGCGCCGCGACTTCTACCTCCGCAACCTCGCCCACCTCGATGCCGCCGGCAAGATGGACTGGGCCCGCAACGTCTGGCCGCGGGTGGGTGACGGCGACCCGCACAAGTACGTGCTGCCGCCGATCCTCGCCCGCATCGGCCTCGACCCGACCGATGAGAACGCCCATGAGGCCTACCGCGGACTGATGGAATACGACAGGGCCAAGGCCGATCGCGGCCTCTACCACTTCGCCGCGTACCTGCGGACCCGGCTTTACTTCCAGTTCCACGATGTGCTGCCCGAGGACATCGTCCAGTCCAACGAATACGATGCGAAGCACTACTTCCACATCATGACCCGCGGCGGGACGGAGAACCACGCCATCATGCAGCGGGCCAGCGGCTATCTCTGGTCCGAGATCATCGATGAGCCCCAAACCCGCGGTGACCGCACGGTGCCGTGGCTGCGCGACTGGCTCTACGGGCAGGTCCGGCGCTGGTTCCACATCGGCACGGGTGAGTATTGCAGCTCGACCTACTATGCCTTCAGCGCTGCGGCCCTGCTCAACGTGGCCGACTTCGCCCAGGACCCGGTCATGCGCGACACCGCGCGGGCGGGTGTGGACCGCTTCGCCGCCGCGCTGGCGCTGAAGCGATTCCACGGCGCCCACCTCGGGCCCGAGTCGCGCGGCTTCTCCCACCAGGCCGTGGGGGCACAGCCCGGGCCGGTGACGGCCCGCGGCGGGACGGAACTTGACTACGCCGGCCGGGGCGCCATCACCGACTGGCTCACGTGGCTGTGGTTCGGCGGCTCGGCCGCGCCCATGCCCATGCAGGAGGATGTGACCGTCCGCGTCGGCGCCC
>PUMS01000288.1 GCA_003551485.1 Phycisphaeraceae bacterium
CGCCGCCCGCGGCCGGGAGGTGCGGCTGGATACGAAGCGATCATGAGCGGCACTGACGGGCTTTGGGCCCGCGGCCGCAGGGCCACCGCAGGGCGGCGCAGCACTGCGGTCTGCTGACACACCGTTTCAAACCCACACGGAGTTGATCGCATGGCCATGACACTTGGATTCATCGGCGGAAAGAACCCCAGCCAGACCGAGGCGGCCGCAGCGCTGGCCGCCGAGTGCGGCTACAACGCCCTGGAGTTCGACTACTGGCGCGACTTCGAGTCGCTGACGGACCAGGATGTCGAGGCCCAGGCCGCAGCGCTGTCACGACACGGCGTCGGCATATCGGCCTACGGGCTGTGGGGCTACAACCCCATCGCCGAGGACGCGGACCAGAAGCGTCACGCCCATGCGATGATCGAACGCGCCCTGGGCTACGCCAAATGTCTCGGCGCCGCGGCGATGGTGCTGTCCACGGGCGATGTGCGTGGTGAGCCGCTGGGCCGCAGGGTGGCGATCTTCATCGAGACGATGGCGCCGCTGATCGAGCGCATCGAGGCCGCGGGCATCGTGCCGACCTTCTACGCCCTGCACGGCAACACGTTTCTCTCGAACCTCGAGGCCTACGAGCGGGTCTGGGAGCAGATGCCGGGTCTGAAGATGAAGTTCGACCCGGCCAACTGGCTGGGCGCCGGTCAGGATGACCTGGAGGTGGTCCGCCGCTATGGCAACAAGATCGGCCACGTGCACATCAAGGAGGCGATCTTCATCAACGGCCGCGTGGTCTCCCAGCCTCCCGCGGGCATGGGCGACATGCTCTGGGGCCGCATCATGACGTTCCTGCACGAACACCGCTATGACGGCTGCCTGTCGCTGGAGCCGCACATGGACCCGTGGCGCAGCGGCGAGGGCCTGAAGATGAACCTGCTTCTCTCCAAGCGCCACCTGAGCCAGTTCATGCTCTGACCCCCACCCCCCCCTCACCCGGCGAGTGATGTAGGGGATGGCGTGGCGCCGGCTGCCCTTCCGGCGATCTGGGGGCCGGGGGTTTGGGGACCGGGTTCCGAGGGGCCGGGCTTATCCGACGCTGGCGGCGCCGGAGACGATCTCGGTCAGTTCGGTGGTGATGGCGGCCTGGCGGGCGCGGTTGTAGCGTAGGGTGAGGTTGCGGCCGAGCTTCTTGGCCGCGTCGGTGGCGGCCTTCATGGCCACCATCCGGGCCACGTGCTCGCTGACCACCGCCTCGTTGAAGCACTGAAACAGCCGCACACGCACGGTCATCGGCAGCAGTTCATCCAGAAGCCGGCGCGGCTCGGGTGAGAAGTCGTACTCGACCGGCATCAGGCCCCCGCGTCCCGCCCCCGCAGGTTCCCCCGGGGCTGCGGCCTGGCCCTGGGGCTCGACGGGCGCTTCGGCCGGCAGAAGCTGGAGCACCTCGGGCACCTGACGCGATGAACCGATAAAGGACATGTAGGCCACGCGGACCGAATCGTAATGGCCCTGCTCGAACCACTGCATGTACTCGTCGGCCAGGTGCTCGACCTGGTTGTACGGCGGCTTGTCGCCGAAGTGGCCCAGGAACCGAGCCACCGGCGTCGAGGTGAAGCGCATCGTGGCCATGCCCTTCTTGCCCACCACCTCGATGTCGCAGGCCTCGCCCGCCCGGCGCCAGGCGCGGATCTGGTTGAACGTGGTGCGCAGGACGTTGGCGTTGTAGGCCCCGCACAGGCCGCGGTTGCTGCTGAGTACCAGCAGCAGGTGCCTCTTGCGAGGCGGGCTGGGGGCGCGCAGCAGGGGGTGATCGACCCCGCCGGTCGAGGACGAAACTTCGGCAACCAGTTCACCGATCTTGCGGCTGAACGGCCGGCTGGCCGCCACCCGGCCGCTGGCGGCCTGGAAGCGTGCGGTGGCGATCATCTGCATCGTGCGGGTGATGCGCTGGATGTTGCCCACCGCGCGGATTCTTCCCTTGATTTCACGCGTCTTGGCCATGGCGGGGTATGATAACGGCAAACCCGGCGGCCACAATCCCGCCGATTCACAGGAGTGGGCAGCATGACCCGACCCAAACCCATCGTACTGACCGCCGCCCTGGGGCTGGTGCTGGCTTTCTGGGGCGTTCCGGGCGCGCCAGAGGCCGCGGCGGCGGGGGGGATGCCTCAGCCGCAGCGGATCGTGAACGTCAGCGACACCGAGGGCCTGCGAAACGCCCTGCGACAGGCCCGCATGGGCACGCACATCCGCCTGCGGCCGGGCGAATACCGCGGCGGGCTCTACGTCGCCGGTGTCCGTGGCACGCAGCGCCATCCGATCGTGGTCATGGCCGCCGACCCCACCCGGCCGCCGGTGATCCGGGGGGGCAGCAATGGCATTCAGTTCTCTTCACCGGCCCACCTGATCCTCCAGGACCTGGTATTCGAAGGCGCGACCACCAACGGGCTCAACATCGACGACGGCGGCACCATGGAGTTCTCCGCCCACGACATCGTGATGCGGCGCCTCCAGGTCCGAAACGTCGGCGAACGGGGTAACCAGGACGGCATCAAGCTCTCGGGTGTGACCCGGTTCCGCATCGAGCAGTGCACCATCGAGTACTGGGGCGAGGGCGGCTCGGCCATCGACATGGTCGGTTGCAGCCACGGCGTGATCGAGGGCAGCACCTTCCGCCACCGCGAGGGGATCACCAGCGGCAACGGGGTGCAGGCCAAGGGCGGCAGCGAGCACATCATCGTGCGGCACTGCAACTTCTATCACGCAGGCGAGCGCAACGTGCAGATCGGGGGCCTGACGGGCCTTCGGTTCTTCCGGCCCCAGCCGCCGCAGGGCGCTGAGGCCAGGCACATCACCGTCGAGGGTTGCATCCTGGTGGGGGCCAGGGCGGCGGTGGCGTTCGTCTCGGCCGAGGACTCGACCTTCCGTCACAACACCATCTACCGGCCTCAGCGTTGGGTGATCCGCATCCTCCAGGAGCAGCGTGCCGAAGGCTTCGTGCCCTGCCGCAACAACACCCTCTCGCACAACCTGATCGTCTACCGCCAGGAGGAGATCGGCCAGGTGATCAACATCGGTCCGGGCACGCAGCCGGGCACGTTCAACTTCAGCCACAACTTCTGGTACTGTGAGGATCGGCCCCGATCCGTGCCGCCGCTGCCGGCCCGCGAGCAGAACGGCACCTACGGCCGCGACCCGCAGTTCAACCCCCCGGTGCCCGGTGACTTTTCCGTCGCCGAAGACAGCCCCGCACGTCACGTGGGGGCGCACAGCCTCACCGAGCCCACCCGCCTGCCCGGTGAGGAAGGCGACGACAGCGAGCAGGATGGCGATGAACAGGAGGCCGCATAGACAGCGGCCGCCAGCCGGGGGAGGAGGGGGGAGGGGGGGAGGTCGAGCACGATTCCACTGACCGGCCGGATGCCAGATCATGAACTTCACTTCCCGACCGGGCCGACCCGGCATCACCCCCATTACAGGCTTCGAACCCGTTGAGGGCCTGGTGCGCGAAGAAGGCGATGCGGCGCCGATCCCCGATGCCGCCTGGTACCGGGCCGATCGCACCGGCCAGGGTATGGCCGCCGTATTGCCGGCCGGTGCGCTGGCCGGTGCTGCGTGCCTGAGCACCGACATGCTGCTCGATGGCAGCGAGGTGGCGGTCTTTGAGTTGCGGCTCTACGCGGATGAGGCCGGCGAAGGCGAGCCGTTCATCTACATGTTCAGCCTGCTGCCGCAATGCGAAGCGCGGCTGGTGCTGCCGATGAGCGCGCTGGACCAGAACCGGTGGCTGCTTGCGCGGCGGGGGGCGCTGCTCAAGCCGATGTGCTCCGGGGCGCGGCTGAACCCGGCC
>PUMS01000320.1 GCA_003551485.1 Phycisphaeraceae bacterium
CCCCGCCGCGCTCCAGGGCATCCAGCAGCCGGCGGCGCTGCTCGGGATCGAGCTTGGCCAGATCGGCCGCGAGGCGCTCCAGATCGGCCTTCGGCGCACCGGTTGCCCCGGATTCTGCCCCGGTGCAACCCCCCTCCGATGCGCAAGACTCGGGATGATCGGCCTTTACGTCCCCGGGTTCGAATCCCACCGCGACCTTTCGATTCAGCCGGCCATGTTCTGGGGGGGTGGGGGCTCCCTGGTTTTTGTCCGGTGGGGAAGGCCGCTCAGGCGCTGAGGGCCCTGCGGTGGTGGTGGTCGAGGAAGGCGGTGGCCTGGTCGGCAGGCATGGGGCGGGCGAAGTGGTAGCCCTGGCCCAGGTCGCACTCGAGGGCCTGCAACTGCACGATCTGCTGGGACTGCTCGATGCCTTCGGCCGTGACGCGCATGCCCAGGTTGTGGGCGAGGGTGATGATGGCGTGGACCACCGCGGCGTAGTCGGCCCGTTCGCTCATGCGGGCGATGAAGGAACGGTCGATCTTCAAACCGTCGAGGGGGAAGCGGTGCAGGCAGCTCAGCGAGGAGTGGCCGGTGCCGAAGTCATCCATCAGCAGCCGCACGCCCAGGCCGCGGATTCTGGAGAGCAGCGCCAGGCTGCTTTCACCGTGCTCCATGACGGCCGATTCGGTCAGCTCGAGCTGCACGCAGCGCGGGTCGACCCGGGCGCTGCGCACGGCGGCGTCGATCTCGGCCAGCAGGTCGGCGTGGCCAAGCTGCCGGCGCGAGAGGTTGACGTTGACTTTCAGGTCCGAGGCAGCATCGCAGCGCCGCTGCCAGCGGGCAAGTTGCTGGCAGGCTTGATCGAGCACCCACTGGCCGATGGGCACGATCAGGCCCGTTTCCTCGGCCAGGGGAATGAACACGTCGGGCCGGACCAGGCCGCGCTGGACATGGCGCCACCGCAGCAGCGCCTCGAAGCCGCGGAGGTGTCCGGTTTCGAGGCCGATCACCGGCTGGTAGAACAGTTCCAGTTCGCCGCGCTGCTGCGCCTTTCGCAGGTCGTTTTCCAGGTGCAATCGCTCGGTAACCCGCTCGTGCATGGCCCGGTCGAACACGGCGTGGCGTGCCCGGCCGTTGTGCTTGGCGTGGTACATGGCCGTGTCGGCATCGCGGATGACATCCTGGGCGTTGGTGTGGCCGGCCTCGCAGGTGGTGATGCCGATGCTGACGGTGGTGCTGACCTCGTGGCCGGCCAGGGAGAAAGGCCTGGCAAAAGCTTGCTGGAGGGTCTGACTGAAGGTGGTGGCCTCCTCGAGGCTATCGATGCCCTCCAGCAGTACCGTGAACTCATCACCGCCCAGCCGCGCGGCCATGGCATTGCCCCCGCTCCGCTTGGCTACCACTGCACGCAGGCGGCGGGCGATCTCGATCAGCAGTCGGTCACCCACCTCGTGCCCGAGGCTGTCGTTGATGATCTTGAACCGGTCGAAGTCGAGAAACAGCACCGCATAGCGGAATGTCCCGTCCAGCCTGGCCCTGGCGATGACCCGTCCCAGCCGCTCGTGGAACATCTCGCGGTTGGGCAGGCCGGTGAGTCGGTCGGTCTGGGCGATGCGGCGCAGCCGCCGCTCGGCCAACTTTCGCTCAGTGATGTCACTGAGCGAGCCGGCCATCCTCACGGCGATGCCGGTTTCATCTCGTACCGCCACCCCGCGTGCCAGCATCCACGCCACGCGGCCATCGGGCAGGCGCAGGCGGTGCTCGCTGCAGAACTGCGCCGAGCGGCCGGCGCGGTGGGCCGCCAGGGCTGCGGACACCTGCTTCGCATCAGCCGCATCGATGCGGCCCAGCCATGCCTGCGGGTCTTCCACCGACTCATCCTCACCGTAGCCCAGCAGTGCCTTGGCGCGGGGCGAGAGGTAGATGCGCTCCTGCACCAGGTCCCAGTCCCACAGCCCATCGTTGGCCCCGCGCTCGGCCAGAGCGTAACGCTGCTCGCTGTCGCGCAATCGTTCCAATGCGATCTTGTGCTGGGTGATGTCCTCGATGACCTCGATGAAGCCCCCCTCGCCGTCCTGCGAAGCGGCCGGGTAGGCCATGATGCGAAGATGATGGGGCTGACCGTCGCGCTGCACTGACAACTCTGCATCCGCCGGCCTGCCCGTGGCCAGCACGTGAAGCCCCGGCCGCCGGCCGCAGTCCAGCGCTGTGCCGGTGAAGGCCTCGCAGTAGGGCTGACCGACCAAGTCCTCGGCGGGCCGCTCCAGCCACGTGGCCAGGGCCGGATTGACCGTCCGGATGCATCCGTAAGCATCGACCTGCACCACGCCCAAGTGCAGGTGCTCGAGCAGATCGCGGTAGCGGGCTTCGCTTCGCCGCAGCGCCTGCTCGGCGGTCAGGCGGTGGCGCAGATCGGTCAGCACCAGAACCATGCCCTCGACCGGGGCATCGGCCCCGGCGCGCAACGGCGCGGCGGTGACCGCAACGGGCCATTGCTCACCCCCTCGGCCGGACACGATGGCGTGCTCGGCCAGGCGGATGCAGTCGCCGGCTTCGCGGACCCGACGCAGCGGGTCGGACAAGGCCCCAGCCCCGCGGAGGTCCGTGCAGTCGACGACCATACCCAAGGGCATACCAATGGCCTGCGGCCGATGGATACCGGTGATGCGTTCCGCCGCGGCGTTGAGTTTGACCACCAGGCCGTCATTGTCGGTGGTGATTACCGCCTCGTCCAGCGATTCAAGCGTGGCTGCCATGCGCCGGGCAGCCTCGATGCGTGCCCGCTCGGCCCGGCGCCGACCCTGACGGTAGCTTGCAGCGCACCAGGCCAGCAGGGCCAGCGGCAGAAGAAGCCCCGCAAGCGTCAGTGCCTGGCGCGGCCGGTGTCGGGTGGTCATCGCGCTGAGTGTAGGGCGATCGATGCGGGTGATTACCCTCCACACCGGGTCGGTCTCGGCCGGCATCACCCGGCGAGCGACCATACGGCCGGGCAGGTGGGATGAGCGTGTCGGCCGCACCGTTGTGAAACTGAACAGTCCATCGGAGGCCAGGAATTGACCGGCCTCCCTTCCCTGCATCCGCCTCCAGAGCTCGGGGTGGGCATGGGCCATGTCCGGCCCGCGCGGCGGGTTCAGGTTTCGGCGGCCGGCCCGCCCATCGCGATCATGCAGCCAGCGGCCCTCGGCGTCCACCAGCACACGGGAAAAGTGCCCGCCGCGGGCGCGCTGAACATTCGCCGTGATGGGGGGGATCAGCGTGGCGATGTCGACATGGCCCATCAGCAGACCGTGGCCCTCGCCGTCTGCCGGCTTGATGGGGATGCTCAGTCGGATTGTGCCCTCGAGATGCTCATCGACACCGCGTCGGGCGGGCCGGTCATCCCCCACTTCCCCGCCCGCCGCGCAGAATGGCACCGCGTCCGCCGGCGAATCGGCGCACTGCGAACCCATGGGACACCACGACGGCAAGCCCTCGGACGTCTGCAACACGCTGCGAAGCTCACCGTTGCGGCCGCGTTCGACCGTCACCGCCGTCCCCCCCTCTGGCGGGATGACCGAGATGCGGCGGAAGGCACTGTTGCGAGCGGTCACGACATCACGGAAAAGCGCCTTGACCTTCATCGCCGCGTCCGCGGCCTGGGCGCTGGGCACCGGATCGGCCGCGCTGCTCACCTGGCCGGCGGGCGCCGGCTGATCGACGTTGGGGGCACTGCCACCGCCCATGAGCTGTTGCAGGGGCACGGCGTGGGCCAGCATGCGAAGGTCCGAGATGCGGTCGACAAAGTGCATCTCGATCTGGTGGCGAAGCAGTTCGCTCTCGGCCTTTGCCTGC
>PUMS01000086.1 GCA_003551485.1 Phycisphaeraceae bacterium
CCCCACCCGGCGGATTCCCCCGTTGCCTGGATGTTGCCTACCGATGCCCATTCGCTTCGCTTTCAGCACGTTGAGCTACCCCGAGTTGTCCCTGGCCGAGGCCGTCGAGAAGGCCGGCGAGCTGGGGTTCGACGGCATCGAGCTGCGCACCGTGCGCGGCGGGGAGTCGCCGCCGAGGGCCGACCCGGCCCAGGGCGATCCGGCCGCCCACGCCCGCACGCTGCGAGAGGCCGGTATCGAGCCGGTATGCCTGTCTACCTCTCACGCCCTGCACCACGCCGATGAGGATGCAGGCGCCCGGGCGGTCAGTCAGGTCGAGTACGCGATGGACCTGGCCGCTGCGCTTGGCTGCGGCCGGGTGCGGGTGATGGGCCACCAGGCGGTGACGGGTGAGCCGCTCGCGGCGACGATGCAGCGCATCGCCCGACGCAGTGCCCAACTGCTCGACCGCGCCGGCGATGCGGGGCTCGAACTGCTTTTTGAGAACGGCGGCCCCCTGGCCCGGGCGCGGCCGTGGTGGGACCTTGTCAACACGCTCGACCACCCACTGCTGGGCATGTTGTGGAACCACCTCAGCGCCCTCGCGGCGGGGGAGGGAGCGGCGCTGTGGGTGCCGCTGCTTCACACGCGGCTGCGGGTGATCCGCCTGCGCGATGCGAAGAAGGATGCCTGGGCCACGCCCCTGCCGCCCGGTGAGGGTGATGGCGAGATCGAGCAGACCATTCGCTATCTCTGCGGCATCGGCTTCGATGGTTGGCTGACCCTGGATTACAACCGGATGCTCGATCCGGCCCTTCCCGAGGCCGATGCGTTTCTTCGCGATGCCTGCGACCGCATCCAAGCGTGGCTGGAGGACTTCGCCGAGGCCAAGGCCAACCCCACCGCCTGGGCCAAGAAGAAGGCCGCCGCCCTGCGCGCCGCGGCCAAGGCCGAAGGGGCGGGCAAGGCCGCGAAGACGGAAAAGGCCGAGAAGGCCGCGGCCGGTGCATCGCGGCCAACCCGACGCCCGGCCTCGGACGATGCCGGCGAATCCGCACAGCCCGGGGCTCCGCGGGACCGCCCCGACCACCAGCCCGCCGGTGAACGCCCCGCCGCGGCCCGAACCAACCCCTCCCAGTCAAAGGAAGAGCAATGACCAGTCTCGGCACCGGCGGTGAAGAATGGCGCCGGATGGAAACCGCCGGCAGCTACAAGAGCAGCGACAGCGACCTGGCTGCTTCCAAAGCACAGATCCGCAGGCTGCGCATGGGCGATGCCGAACTGCGGCTGGTCGATCACCGCGGCCGGCCGGTGGCCAACCAGCGGGTGCGGGTGCGGCAGATCGAGCACGATTTTCCCTTCGGTGAGAACCTGTGGGCCCTGGATGCGATGTACCGCCACGGCCTGTGGGACAGCGACCGGGCCCGCTACTGGCGCCGCCGTTTCACCGAGGTGTTCAACGCCGCCAATGCCCTGTGCTACTGGACCGAGCGCCCGCGAAACGATGGGTCCAAGACCGAGGACTTGCAGGGCGAGCCGCGGTACGAGGGCTTTGCCCGCTGCATCGAGTGGGCCCACGGCCACGGCCTGCGGGTCAAGGGCCATCCCGTGTTCTGGTCCATCCCCAAGTGCATCCCCGACTGGGTCCTGGCCTACGACCTCCAGACGCAGTGGAAGTTCATCGAGGTGCGTGTTCGGTCGCTGCTGGCGCGGTTCGGCCGGCAGGTGACGATGTGGGATGCGGTCAACGAGGCGCTGTGGGAGCCGACGCCGGCGAACCTGCCCAACCGCCACTGGCCGCACATCGAGCCCATCGCCGACATGGCCGACTACATCGAGAAGGTGCTGCGCTGGGCGCGGCAGGAACAGCCCGATGCGCGGCTGGTGCTCAACGACTACGGCCTCGAGGGCGGCGCGGTCAAGCAGCAGCCGGTGGCGGCCGATGGCACAGCGGTGACGGCCGAGCTTCAGCGCCGCCGCATGGTCGAACTGGTCCGCGAGCTGGCCCGCCGCGGCTCACCGCCCAACTGCATCGGCCTCCAGAGCCATACCTCCGGCTTCACCACGCGTCAGCAGCAGCACGAGCTGTACGACCAGATGGCCGAATCGGGCATCGGCGTGCAGATCACCGAGTTCTGGGTGCCCCGGCAGGGCCGCGAGAACGAGCCGGAGGATGTACACTGGGCCACGGATGCGGCCTTCGCCTGCGACCACCTGACCCATGCCTTCGCCCACCCCGCGGTCGAGGCCTTCTTCTTCTGGGGCTTCATGAACTCGGCCATCGCCTGGCGCGAGCCCTATTCCGGCCACGAGCCCCGCCCCATGTTCCACGCCGTGCGCGACCTGATCCGCAACCAGTGGTGGACCGATGAATCGCTGGAGACCGATGGCGAGGGCGCGGTGCGCTTCCGTGGCTTCTACGGCGATTACGGCCTTCGCCTTCAGGTCGATGGCCACGAGCTGGGCGGCGTGCGCTTCAGGCTCGCCCGCGGGGCGGCCATGCCGCAGACGATCGTGGTCGAGACGCCGCAACCCGCGGCAGGCACCTGAAAAGCCGCATCATCGCCGCACCCCCCTGCCGGCTCCCCGCCGCCCCTCCCTGCCGTCCGTCTCACGCCGAAACGCCCAATTGCAGCATCTTCTCGAGCTGCGGGCTGACCACGCACTGGCCGGCGCGGGCCTTGCGCTGGTTGGCCTGGATGCGGTCGGGGTCGTAGTGGTAGTTGACCGTGATGCCGAACGATTCGGCCATGCCCTTGGCACTGGTGTTGCTCAGGAAGTTGATGTTGTAGATGACCGCGCCGTTTCGCAGGTGGAAGGCGGCGACGGGGTTGAGCGGCTCCTGGCCGCGCTTCTCCTTGGCGAGGTAGAAGTGCGCTGCGCGCAGCAGGCCGGGCTTGAGCGCCACGCGCAGCGAGCGGTCGTCGGCCCAGCGGTCATCGGCGAGGATCAGCCGCAGGGCATCGCTGACCGTGGCCGGCTGAGTCTGCGCCCTCTCTCCGGCCGCGCGCATCAGCGTGGCGGCATCCTCGGCTTCAAACATCGCCTCGAGCGCCTGCCTGCTCAGTGAGAAGCGCTGCGAGGCTTCAGCGCCGGTCAGCAGCGGCATCAGGTAGCGGTCGCGGAAGCCCGGCATCGGGCTGAGCGTGGCGAAGCGCTGGAGTTGGGGATACTCGCGGCCGAGGGTCTCGACCACCATCCTGATCAGCGAGTTGCCCAGGCTCACCCCCGCCAGGCCCGGCTGCGTGGCGTTGATCGAGTAGAAGATGGCCGTGGTGGCATCCTCGATCCGTTCGAGCATCATCGCCGGGTCGAAGAGCATGTCGATCGAGGTCGCGATCGTCCTTGTCAGCGCGATCTCGACGAAGATCAGCGGCTCCTCGGGCAGGTTGGGATGATAGAAGCCGTAGCAGAGCCGGTCGCGGTCCAGCCGGCGGCGCAGGTCGGCCCAGTCCGACATGGGGTGGACCACGTCGAAGGCCATCAGCTTCTCGAGCTGGGCCGCGGGCGTGCGGTGCCAGTTGATGGGCACCAGGCGAAGAAAGCCGTGGTTGAACCAGGTGCGGAACAGGCTCAGCAGGTCGGCATCGACCAGCCGCCAGGCCGCGCGGTCGTGGTGTCGGCGCATGGCCTCGAGCAGTGCGGCCCGCAGGTCCACGAGGAACTTGATGCCGCCGGCGACGTTGACGAACTGTCGGAAAAAGTGCAACCGCGGCGATTCCAGGCCGTGTCGAAGTCGCAGCAGCCGCCCGACGGTGGCCTCGGCCGCGGGGCCTTCGAGCTCGAGCGGTCCATCGAGCACCCGTGCATCTTCCGACAGGCCATGCCG
>PUMS01000197.1 GCA_003551485.1 Phycisphaeraceae bacterium
AGCAGATCATGCAGGACATCCACCGCACCTGCCACGAGACCGCCGAGGAGTTCGGCGTGCCGGGCAACTACGTGCTCGGTGCCAACATCGCCGGCTTCCTCAAGGTCGGCCGCGCCATGGTCGCCCTGGGCCTGGTGTGATGGACCAGGAGCCGGAACCGACGTCCCTCTGTCCTTTCCCGGGCGGGAGAGGGGCCGGGGGGTGAGGGCAGATTTGGACCCACGCTGTGCCTGCCCTCACCCCAGCCCTCTCCCGGTGGGAGAGGGAATCAGGTTTTCAGGGCAGTTGATGGCATCTCTCGGGGTTGGCGTCTACGGTCTATTGCCGCCCCTGGCGCTTTTGTCGGGGGCGGGCCGTGCAAGCGGTCAACTGCCCCCACCCCCCCGCCCATGCCCTTTGCAGAACTTTTCGGTGTCGCCCCACCCAACCGGAGTCGTCAGATGATGCACGGACCGAGCATCCTCCCAGGCCGCGGGTCGGTCTGGCTTGGCCGGGGTGGGGTTCTGGCGGTGATGGCCGCGGTGCTGCTGGCAACGGCACCGCTCAGCGCCGCCGCGGCGAGATTCGACGGGCCGTTCGAGCTCGATGATGGCATCGTCTTCTACATCGTCGATGGCGAGGGGGAGGGCTTCGATGCCCGCATCCAGTGGCGCGATGGCCGGCGCAGCCGTTCTCCCGCGCCGCTGCTGATCCGCGGTTTCGACCCGCGGGAGCGGCAGGTGCTGCGCGACGAGTTCGCCGGTGAGGGCCTGGGCGGTTCCGGGAACGATGTACCCACCGAGACCCGCACCGTGAGCTTCCCGGCCGCCGGGCCGGGGGTCTACCAGCTTCGACTCACCGGTGGAGGACAGGTCCAGCTCGAGCTGTCGCGCAGGCTGTCCTTCGGTGTGCTGGGCACGCCCGAAACGCTGGTGGGGCGCGATGAGCAGTTCGCCCGCAGCTACTTCTACCTGCCGCCCGGCCTCGACCGCCTTCCGGTGCGCGGCCGGGGCGAGTTCGAGACGCTCCGCATCGAGGCCCCCGATGCAGGCGCACAACTGAACCTGCGCGGCCGCGACCCCGGCGGCCGCGTCGACCTGCCCGGCGATGGCGGTCAGGTCTGGGGCATGAGCATCCGCGGGCGGGGCCGCTACGAGCTGAGCTTCGACCACCTGCCCATCATCCTCTGCCCGGACGTGGACACCGCCCGGGCCATCCGCGGCAGCGTGTACCGGCTCGAGGGCGGCGGCGTGGCCTTCCATCGCTTCCAGGTCCGGGCGCATGAGTTGCTCGAGCAATACCGTCAACTGCCGCGCAGCCGCTTCGAGCTGGACCTGCCCGACCTGGCCCGCTACGCCGAGCACTGGCAGCGAAACCCGGTGCGCAATCAGATGCTGCTGGGCCAGTACGGCATCTTCACCAACCTGCGACCACTGCTGCATGAGCAGAACCTCGATCCGGACAGCCCGTGGTTCGGCACCATCCATTCCTGGAAGGACCAGCGCGGCGGCCCGCGCCCCGACCCGCTGGCCGATTACCACCGCCTCGATCGCGACGTGGACAACTTCTCGGCCACCTTCGCCGCGGTCCACGCCCTCGATGAGCCGTTCAACCCCCTCTACCGCAACGAGGTGCTGCTCAACCGCATCGTCATCGAAAAGCTCCAGACGGTGATGCTGATGAAGGAGCACGAACTGCTCCAGGCCAGGCCGGGCACCTATCAGGGTGGCGCGCGTGCCTTCTCGCTGAAGCGCACGGCCATCAGCTTCCCCCTGATCGCCGAGCACCTGCCCTCGCAGGTCCGGGAGGTCTGGGCCGAGTTCATGCAGCGCCTCGCCGATCAGCATGTCAACGCCCGCGTGCCCAGCACCGTCAACCAGTGGACGGCGATCATGCTCGGGGTGCACGATGTCTACCGTGGCAGCGGCGACACCTGGTATCGCGACCGCGTCCACCGCCAGATCGACTGGATGCTCGACCCGCGCCCGCAGGGTTTCGGCGGCCAGGCGCCCGCGGGGTATCACCGCGAGTCCGGGGGGCCCGATCCCAGCTACAACGGCATCACCGGCTACGACCTGGCCGTGCTCTACCATCAGCTCGATGACCCGGCCTATCGGCGGAAGGTGCACGATTCGCTTCAACGGATGTACGACCTGTTCAACCACACCGTGGCACCCGAGCCCGGCGACCAGACCCGTTTGGGGGCCAACAACTTCGCCCACCGCCAGCCCGGTGACTGGACCTCGCCCCAGCACGGCGCTGGGCTGCTGATCATGGCCGGCATCCTGCCCGAGGCCGCCATCCACCGCGGCCGGGTCTGGATTTTTCCCGAGCACACCGCCACCGCCGACCCTCAGGCGGTCCAGGATCAGGCGCGGCGGATCGTCCGCCGACTGAGCTACTACCGGCCCGACCACTTCGAGCGATCGACCATCCGCCGCGCCCGCCCGGGGCTGTTCTACAAGCACTACATCCACTTTCCCGACCAGATGAAGCAGGGGCAACTGCCCGTGGTCGCGTCGCGGTCGTTTATCCGCAACTTCGGCGATGAGTTTTTCGCCATCCGCCGGCCGGCCTACTACGCCCTGGTCTATGCCGGCCAGCCCATGGGCACCTGGCAGCGGGGCCGCAGGCCGGATGACCCCGATGGCCGCCACCCGCGAAACGGCGGCGGGATCAGCCTCTTCTGGTCGCCCGCCTTCGGCAGTTCGCTCATCGGCCGCAACTGGTCCACCTATGCCGCCCACACCCTCAGTGCCGTCGAGGGCGAGCGTCATCGCTGGGAGGACTACTGGAGCATCGAAAACCGCTTTGATGACCGCCAGGGCCGCCTCGAGGTGACCGGAAGCATTCTCGACACGCCGCTGACGTTCACCCGTGAATATCGCTTCCTCGAAGACCGCATCCTCATCGAACTGACCCTCGAGGCCGGCGAGGACTACCAGGCCGACTACCTGCTGGAAACCTTCCCCTATCCTCTGGAGAAGGGCGACCGCGAGATGAAGGTCACCGCCCTCAATGACCGCGGCAGGCCCATCCAGCAGGGCGCGGCCCGCGCGCTGCTCTTCCACAGCGATGACCTGCCCGAGGCCCACCTGCTCATCTTCGACCGCGCCCGCCAGTGGAGGGCCGGCCCGCACCAGGGCGATGGCGACCGCAGCCACGGCGCCGCCCAGACCGGTCTGCCCGTCGAGTGGCAGGCCGGCCAGCAGCGCCGATTCACCTACACCCTCATCCCCGTGCCCCGGGCCCAGGCCGCCCGCGCCGTGACCAACGCTGCCCGCCTTCTGAGGCCCTGAAACCGTAAGGTCCGTGCCCCGGTTGACGTGGTCAGTTGCATTGGGCGTTCAGAGACCTTCCAGCACGGACGATCCCGGCAGCGATGTGCTTTGCAGCAGCGGCCGCGGCCAGGGGCGGGGGCGCCTGGGGCGGGTGCGGGATAGAATCGGCTCATGCGGGTTATCGGTGGTCAGCTCAGGTCGCGCAGGTTGCATCCGCCGCTGGATGCGGACACGACCCGGCCCATCACCGACCGGGTCAAGGAGGCCCTCTTCAACCGGCTGATGGCCGCCGGTCATCTCGGCGGCGGGGCGGTGCTGGACATCTTCAGCGGCACCGGCAGCCTGGGCATCGAGGCCCTCAGCCGCGGCTGCGATACCGCCACGTTCATCGAGCGTGACCGGGTCGCGGCGGGCCTGCTGAAGCGCAACATCCGGGAACTGGGCCTGGGCGACCGCTGCACCCTGCGCCAGGTCGATGCCTTCACCGCCGACCTGGCGGCGCTGGTGGGTGGCGGGCCGGTG
>PUMS01000475.1 GCA_003551485.1 Phycisphaeraceae bacterium
TCCAGGGCGATGTCGATGCCATGGGGCTGGGCATCCGCATCACTCTGGTGTCGATCGCCAACACCCACCCGCCGGTTCAGGGCGAGGTGGCCGTGGCCTTCCAGCAGCAGCTCAACGCGGTGCAGGAAGCGGCCAACATGGTCCTGACCGCGCAGACGGAGGCCGATGAACTGCTCTCACAGGTGGCCGGCACGGCCGAACGCGCCCGCGAGATCGATGCCGCCATCCAGCGGCTCGAGGCCCTCGAGGGCGATCTCGGCCGCGCCCAGGCCGATGACATCGACGCCGACACCCTGGCACACCTGCTCGAACAGGCCGAGCACCAGCGCCTCGAGGTCGAGCAGATGCTGGCCACCACCGGCGGCAGTGCCGCGGTGCGCATCTACGGTGCCCGAGCGTTTCGCTGGGACCACCTGCTGGCCGAGCAGGGCCAGCGTGCCCTGTTCGAGGCCCATTACGAGGCCTACCGCCACGCCCCGGATTACTACCTGTTTGCCCTGTATCACGATGCGTTCCTGGAGGTGCTGCCGCGCGTGAGGATGGTCGTGGTGCCCGAGGGCGTCGAGTCGCCGCTGGTACGCATCGACATCAAGGAGGCGCTGGGCCTTGGCCGCTTCTTCGCCCCCCGCGACTGACCCCCCGGAAGCCCCCGGAAACCCCCGGAAGGCCCCCAGACCCCCGCGAGCCCCGGAACCCCGCAACCCCGCAAAACCAGGTGGCCACCGCCCACCAACGATAGACAGACGCCAAAGCCATCAAGCATCGAGGTCATCATGAAAAACAGCTTCACCCTTCTCGTCGCGGCCATCGTCGCCATCTGCCTGGGCGTTTACATGTTCTGCTTCCAGGTCAACTACAACGAGACCGCCGTGGTCGTCACCCTCGGCAGCGCCGATCACGACAGCGTGCGCGATGAGCCGGGCCTCTTCTTCCGCTGGCCCTGGCCCATCCAGCAGGTCCGCCGCTACCCGACGGTCAACCAGACGCTGACCAGCCAGGCCGCGGAGATGACCACGGCCGACAACCGCACGGTGGTCATCCAGACCTACATGGTCTGGCGCATCACCGACCCCTACGCCTTCTCGACCACCCTGGTGGACATGCCCCGCGCCCGCGACCGGCTGCGCGGGCTGATGGCCAACGCCAACACGCGCGTGTCCGACTTCAGTCTCGATCAGTTCGTCAATCGCGACCCGGCGCGGGTGATGCTCGGCCGCATCGGCGAACTGGCGCTGGAGGAAGTGCAGGAGACGGTGGCCGGAGGCAACTATGGCATCGAGGTCGTGGACTACCGCATCGTCAGCAACCGCCTGCCCGAGCAGGCCACCGAGGCCGTGCTGCGCCGGATGTCGGCCGACCGCACGGGCATTGCCGACCGCGAGCGGTCGCGCGGCGAGGCCGAGGCCGAGGCCATCCGCGGGCGGGCCCGTGCGGCGGTGACGAGGATCGATGCCTTCGCCCGGGCGCAGGCCGAGGACATCGAGGCCGCCGCGCGGCGCGAGGTCAGCCCGTTGTGGGAGGTCTACCAGCGCGACCCGGCATTCGCCGAAGAGCTTCGCTTCGTGCAGAACCTGCCGCGGATGATCCAGGAAGGCTCGATCATCATCATGCGCGAGGAGCGCCTGCGCCTGGGCCGCCTCGGCGGGACGGCGGACCCGCCGCGCCGGGATGAGGATGTGCCCACGCCCGTGATGCTGCCCCATGAGCTGCACGATGCCCGCGACGCCGGGCGCCGTGAAGGTTCGACAAGCGGACCTGCGACCGACACCGCCCCGACCGCCGTGGAAATGGCCGAGGATGGCGACCCGCAGCAGACCGCCGGCGATGAAGACGAGGTCACCCGCCCATGAGTGCCAACCCTTTTGAACACAAGCACCCCCACTACGATGACGCCGAGCAGGCCGCCATCGAGGCCATGGACCCGGCGCAGAAGTCACTGACCGATGCCCTGCGCGTCAGCTTCGGTGTGCTCAAGGTCGTCATGGCCGTGCTGGTGATCTTCTATCTCAGCAGCGGCTTCTTCACCGTCCGCCAGAACGAGGTGGCCGTGCGGCTGACCTTCGGCCAAATCGTCGGTGCCACGCCCGAAGAGCAGATCCTGCCGCGCGGCCGCATCTACGCCGGCTGGCCGTTCCCCATCACGCAGGTGGTGCGGGTCAACCTCGAGGAGCGGTTCGTGGATGTGGCCACCAGCTTCTGGCCCGCGGATGCCCAGCGCCCCGGCAATCAGCTCAACCCCGAGCGCGATGGGGCGCTGCTGACCGCCGAGACCGGCCTGGTCCACGCGCGCTTTCGCGTCAACTACCGCCTGGGCATGGGGCAGGACATGGCCGGCGACGGCAGCGTCCGCATCGACCCGCAGCGCTGCATCGACTACATCACCAACTTCGGTGACCGCGAGAAGGTCGAGCGGCTCATCCACCACGCGGCCGAGCAGGCCATGATCGAGCTGGCGGCCACGCTCGACAGCAACGCGCTGCTGCTGGCCGACACCCGCCGCGCCGCCGTCGGCGACCGGACGATTCGCGATCTGATCCAGGATGCCCTGGACAAGGTCGGCGCCGGGGTGCTCATTACGGGTGTGGACATCACCGAGCGCCGCCTGCCCGGCGGCGTGCAGGATGCCCAGCAGCAGGCCAACGAGGCCATCACGCAGCGCGGCGAGACGGTCAACGATGCGCGGCGGGCCGCCAACGAGATGCTCGCCTCCGCCGCGGGCGGCGCCTATCAGTCGCTGCTTCACATGGTGGATCGGCTCGATCTGCTCGATATCGAGCTCGAGCGGGGCGTGAGCGAGGATGTCGCCGCCACGCAGGCCGAGCGCGACCTGCTCGACCACGCCCTCGACACGGCCCTTCGCACGCTGACGGTGCCCGACTTGACCCGCCGCGCGCCCGAGCAGACGCCGCTGGACCTGATCGAACAGTGGCTCGAAGAGCACGCGGCCATCGCCCGGGGCGATGGTGATGTGAACCCGGCGGCCATGACCACACCGGTGCTGCCGATCAGCGGCCGCGTGGCCGACACCATCCAGACCGCCCACGCCCAGGCCTCGAGCATCAAGCGCAGCGTGCAGTCCGAGGCACGCACCTTCGAGGCCTTCCACGACCGCTACGGTGACCGCCAGCAGACCGTCCTGGCCATCTACACCCACCAGGCGGTGAGCGAGCTTTTCGACCCCGAACGAATCATGCCCACCATCTTCCTCAGCGATGGCCGGCCGTACCTGGAGATGAACCTCGACCCGCGCATCATCGAGCGCATGCAGCGCCGCCAGCGTGAGCAGCAAGAGCAGCAGCGCCAGGAGCGCGAGCGGCGCCAGGAGCGTGAGCAGCGCTGAGCCCCCCGGAAATCCCCCGCCCCCCCCGGAATCCCCCGGATTTGCCCCCGCCAATGCCCCCGTAATTGCAGACAGGGCCGACCATGACCCGCACCAGAACACCACCCGACCCGACCGACGCCGCCCGCCCGGTATCGCCCCGCGCCTCGACCGCTTCTTCCTCTTCCCTTACTTCCGGGGGCGGGGGTGGGGATGGGGCCGAGCCGGTGGTGATCTGCGCCGGGCTGACCAAGGTCTTCAAGGACTTCTGGCTGCGCGACCGCGTCGTGGCGGTGCAGGATGTGGACCTTCAGATCAACCGCGGCGAGGTCTTCGGCCTGCTCGGGCCCAACGGCTCGGGCAAGTCCACCACGATCAAGCTGCTGCTGGGCCTGCTGGCGCCCACCCGCGGCCGCATCGCCGTGCTCGGCCACAGTGCCGATCA
>PUMS01000338.1 GCA_003551485.1 Phycisphaeraceae bacterium
ACTTAATCAAACAGTTCTGCGTTCCGAAAACCGGCACCCGCCCGGTCCTTAAGCCACTCCGGGACAGCCACTTCGCGTCGCATCGTCGGGCGGTGCCGCGGCGTCCAGCCAGCGTGCCGCGGCCCAGAACTGGCGCTGGGCCTCAGCGCCGGGCAGCCGGATCTGGCAGCGGCCCACGTGCAGCGACCGCATCTTCAGAAGGGCCTTATCCACCAGTGCCCGGGCGATGGCCTGCTGCTGAGCCGCATCCGGCACCACCAGGTGCTCGATCTGTCCATCGTAACGGCAACGCAGAAAGCCCACGATGCGGCCATCCCGCTCGGCGATCAGGTGGATCCCCGCCGCGCGGCTGAGCCCAACCTGGTTTGCCCGCTCATTGCCCTCACCCTTCGGCTCGCCATCTTCCCGGCCGCGCAGCAGATGCACCACCGGCTCGAGGTCGTCGGGCATCATCTCGCGGATATCGATCGGCCTGCTCATGTCAACCCTCGCGACAGGGGCGCACCACCGGCCCGCACCCCTTATCGGCCTTCCGCGGGCCCGACTTTGGCCGGCCCGAGGCCGGTGCATCTTCCGTCCGGCAAGGCGCCACCCGCGATGGCCTGCACAGGCAGACGGCACTTGGCTGCCGCCCGGCGGACCGGAGGCGCGGGATTGTCTACCATGCCAGAGTAAATGCCCACTGGGTTGCGGTTGCCCCATGTCATCCGGCCGCACTGTGGCCGGCGGTGGAGCAGCCTGCACGGCGAAGGAGAACCCACCATGCGAAAGACGAAGTACCGATCCTGGGCGCTTGTCCGGCCGGTGCCGGCCACGGCGCTTCTGCTGCTGGCGGCGGCCTGTCTCGCCGCGATGTCGGGCGGTGGGGCCGCGGCGCAGGCGGATGCCGAGACCGGGATGCAGAACCAGCGGGAGCAGGATCAGCAGCAGGAGAAGGAGCCGCCGATCCGCGCGCTTCTGGTGACCGGCGGGGGCTGGCATGACTTTCCCGCTCAGACCCGGATCATCACCGAGGCGCTCGGTGAGCGGATGAATATCGCATGGACGATCGAGAATGAGGCCGGCAACCGGCCTGACCATGTGCCCGAGCGTTTCGAGGATGAGCAGTGGATCGAGGGCTTCGACATCGTGATCCACAACCACAGCATCAGCCGCGTGCGGGACCAGGCATCCCTTGCCGAGCGGATCGCCGGCGCCCATCGCGATTCGGGTGTGCCCGCGGTGCTGATCCACGGCACGATGCACTTCGGCCGCCGCGTCGATCAGTGGCACGACTTCACCGGCATCGTCACACGGCGGCACAAGGACCTTCGGCCTCGCGAGGTCCGCAACCTGGCCCCGGAGCATCCGATCATGAAAGGCTTCGGTGAGACCTGGACACCGCCGGTGGTCGAACTCTACATCGTCGAATCGATGCGCGAAGGGGTTACTGCCCTGGCCGATTGCCACGATCCGCGAAGCGGCAACCGCCACGTGGTGGCCTGGACCCACCAGTACGGCAAGGCACCGATCTTCGGCACCACCCTCGGCCACGACAACCGCACGGTGGCCCACGAGACCTATCTCGACATGCTCGAACGCGGCGTGCGCTGGGCACTCAAGCAGCAAGCGGAGGCGGAAGAGGGGGACGAGGCCGCCGAAGCGTGCGAAGACGAGCAGTGAGCCCCCCCGTTCGACGGGGCACGCACTGCGCACCGGTGGGTCAAGCGATGCCGGGGGTAGTTGTCATCGCCGATCTCACGCGAAGACGCGAAGGCGCGAAGGTGTGAGAGGGGGCATCGGGGAGGGCGCGGTGGTGTGGCTGGGATGCTCCTGGGGGACGTTCGGGGGGTTTGCGCGTGCTCATGCTCGGGGTGTTTGAACTCGACACATGAGGTTCTCATTCGTAGGTGCCAGTCACGTCCGCACTTACGGGTCAAGGTCGCCCGTGCGTCGCGGCGGCGATGGATGGACAGGGTGACGGTCAGGTTCGGGGGGCCTCGGCCCGTTTTGCGCGACGGTGGCCCCCTATAATCGCCAACCGGTCCCCGAAGGGATATTGAGTTGGAGCGATGGATGAGTAGTGATGTGGCGGCCGCCATCGAACTGTGTGGATTGTGTCGGGTGCTGCCTTCGGGCGGGCGGATGCTGACGATCCTGGACGGCATCGACCTGACGGTGGCGCGGGGTGAGTCGGTGGCGGTGATCGGGCCGAGCGGGTCGGGCAAGAGCACGCTGCTGGGGCTGATCGCGGGTCTGGACCGGCCCAGCGGCGGCAGCGTGCACATTCACGGTCAGCGCATCGACACGATGAGCGAGGACCGGCTGGCACGGCTGAGGCGGGGGCGGATCGGCTTCGTCTTTCAGACCTTCCAACTCCTGGGCAACCTCACCGCCCTTGAGAACGTCGCCCTGCCGCTGGAACTGACCGGCGACCGCCGCGCCTCAGGGGGGGCGCGGCAGTTGCTCGAGGCGGTGGGGCTGGGCGAACGGACACACCACTACCCTTCGCAGCTTTCCGGCGGTGAGCAGCAGCGGGTGGCGGTGGCACGGGCTTTTTCGCCGGACCCTGACATCCTGCTGGCCGATGAGCCCACGGGGAACCTGGATTCGGCCACCGGCCGGCTGGTGCTCGACCTGCTCGAGCGGTTGCGGTCGCGCATGGGCACGACGATGGTGCTGGTGACCCACGACGATGAGGTTGCCAGCCGCGCGGCGTCGCGGATCTACCTGCGTGATGGCCGCATCGTGGTCCGGGAAGCGGGCGAGGGGGCTGGGCAGGCCGCAACGGCAGGTGAGGGCGGCGGCCACGATCAGCCGCAGCCCGCGGCCGAGGCGGGGGCCTCGCCCTCGCCGGTAGCCCGGGGGGCCGGGCGATGAGAGCGAGCACCGTGCTGCGCTACATGGGGCGCGAGTCGCGGGGTTCGGGCGGGCGGCTGGTGTTCTTCGTGCTGTGTCTGTCGGTGGGGGTTGCGGCGGTGGTGGCGGTGGCGGGGCTGTCGCGTTCGCTGGATGAGGCGATCCTGGATCAGGGCCGCGAGCTTCTGGGGGCGGACCTGGCCGTGGCCAGCAACCAGCCGCTGCCGCAGGAGGTCTACCGTGCCGTCGATGACATCGGCGGCGCCCGCCGCGCCGACGTGACCGAGATGCTGACCAACATCACCTCGCCACAGGGCTGGGGCGGGATGCGGCTGGGCCATCTCAAGATCGTGGATGGCCCCTATCCGTTCTACGGCACGCTGCGGCTCAGCGATGGCCGCCCGCTGCGTGAGGCGCTGGACGATCGCTCGGCGGTGGTCTCTCCGGGGTTGCTGGATGAGTTGGAGATCGGCATCGGCGATGACATCCGCGTGGGCGGGGCCGACTACCGCATCGCGGCGACGATCCAGGAACAGACGGGCCTGGGCGGGTTGGTGATCTCGCTGGGCCCGCAGGTGATCGTCAGCAAGGCCGGGGCCGAGCGGATGCAGCTCAACCCCGCCTTGCTCTTTCGCGCCCAGTACCGGGTGCTCGTGCGGCTGCCGCCGGGCAGCGGGCATCGCGCGGCCGAGGATGCCGCCGGCCGCATCCGGGCCGCGGTCGATCACGTGCCCTATATCCGCACCGAGACCTGGGCCCAGGCCCAGCCGGCGATCCGTCGCAGCATCAGCCGCATGAGCAGCTACCTGGGGCTGGTGGCGCTGCTGTCACTGATGATCGGTGGCATCGGCGTGGCGCAGGCGGTGCGGGCGTGGATCGCCGGGCGGATGGAGCCGATCGCGATCCTCAAGTG
>PUMS01000006.1 GCA_003551485.1 Phycisphaeraceae bacterium
CACGGTCTCGTAACCCTCGACCGGGCCGCCGGGCCCCGGAAATCCGCAAGCCCCCGGCCTCGCTCCCGCCCCTCTTCCGGGGGGAGGGGGGACTTCGACCTGACTGACAAGGAGCCCGTCATGCGGGACAACATCGAAGACACGCTCGAACAGCTCGAGGCGCGGATCATCAAAGTCCGCGATTCTCTTTGACTATGACCGCAGGCTCGAACAGCTTCGCGCGCTCGAAGAGAAGATGAACGCCGCCGACCTGTGGAACGACCCGGACTCGGCCAACCGCACCATCGCCGAACTCAAGGCCCTCAAGGCGCGCATCGGCCCCGTCGGGCAGGCCCGGCAGTTGCTGGACGATGCCCGCACCCTGTGGGAACTGGCCGAAGAGGCCGACGATGACGACACCCGCGCGGAGGCCGATGCCACCATCGACCGGCTCGAGGCGCTCATCGAGCGCATCGAGACCGCCTCGCTTCTGTCGGGCAGGTTCGATGCGCGAAACTGCTACCTGTCCATCTACGCCCGCGAGGGCGGCACCGAGGCCCAGGACTGGGCCGAGATGCTGCTGCGGATGTACCTGCACTACTGCGAGCGGATGGGCTTCGAGGTCAGCGAGGTCGACCGAACGCCCGGCGATGAGGCGGGCATCAAGGATGTCACGCTGCACGTGAAGGGCCCGATGGCCTACGGCTACCTCTCGGCCGAGCGCGGCACGCACCGGCTGGCCCGCGTCTCGCCCTTCAACGCCCAGGGCAAGCGGCAGACCAGCTTCGCCGCCGTCGAGGTCATCCCCGAGTTCGAGGATGTCGGCGGGGTCGAGATCAACGAAAACGACCTCGAGATCACCCCTTTCGCCCGCTCCTCCGGACCCGGCGGCCAGAACGTGAATAAACTGGCCACGGCCATCCGCTTGGTTCACAAGCCCACGGGCATCACGGTGGTCTGCTCGGTCGAGCGCAAGCTCGAGCAGAACAAACGCCGGGCGATGGCGATCCTGCGCGGCAAGCTCGAGGTGCTCGAGGAGCAGAAGCGCCAGGCCGAGGTCGATGCGGCCAAGGGCGGCAAGCTGGACATGGGCTGGGGCACGCAGATCCGCAGCTACGTGCTCTACGACAACCGCGTCAAGGACATCCGCACCGGCCACGAGGTGGGCAACCCCCAGCGCGTGCTCGACGGCGACCTCCAGGGCTTCATCGACGCCGAACTGCGCCGCCGCGCCAGACTCGCCTCGGCCTCGAACTGACCGCATCCCACCACGGGGTACCGATTTCGCCCGCCGCGCGGCTCTTTCTCCTCTTTCCCCCCCGGGGGGCGGGAGAGGGGAGTAAGAGGCGGCCGCGCCTTTTACCCCCATCGGTGCGGCGGCGCCACGTAAGACACTGCCCTGAAAAAACCGGCCCCCTCTCCCTTCGGGAGAGGGCTGGGGTGAGGGGAGATGCACCGCAATCGGTCCGAACCCTCCCTCACCCCCGGCCCCTCTGCCGGAGGGAGAGGGGAGAAAGAGGCCCGCCCCCCGGCACGGAACGTTGTCATCCTCGTAGGTGCGGCGCAGCCGCATGACACACTGCCCTGAAAATCGCCGGTGAGGGAGCAGGCCGTAGGGTGGGTAGAGCGAGGTCTTCCGAGCGAAACCCACCCTCGGGCGTGGCGACCGCGACAGGCGCCGGGGCCTTCCCCACCTGGCCAGCAGGGCCGGAAGGGGAATGGTGAGGCACCCCCCGCGTGCCGTGGTGGCCTTGGAAAGCAGCAGCGCGGGCCGTGCTCGCAGCGGGGGGCGGTGGGTTTCGCTCGGAACACCTCGCTCTACCCACCCTACACCTTCGGAGCCGGAGTGACCTGGCACACGCGACCCCCGTACCCCGATTTTCTTCCTCGTGGGTGCGGCGTCGCCCCATAAGCGACTCCCCGAGGGAGAGGGAGTCGGAGGAAGCCGGATTTGCAGGCCAGAAGGGCGGAAGCGGCCGTGGGGTTATCGGCTGGTGGCCGTCTGGGCGGCGCCGTTGTGCTCCAGCACGCCGGCGAACTGCTTCTGGAACAGGTCGGCGTAGAGCCCGCCACGGGTCAGAAGCTCCTCGTGGCGGCCGCTGTCGACGACCTGGCCGCTCTGCATGACCACGATCTGGTCGGCGTTGAGGATGGTCGAGAGGCGGTGGGCGATGATCAGCGAGGTGCGGCCTTCCATCAGCCGGCCCAGGGCCGCCTGCACCAGGTGTTCGCTCGTGGCGTCGAGGCTGCTGGTGGCCTCATCGAGGATGAGGATCGATGGGTCCTTCAGCAGCGCCCGCGCGATCGAGAGGCGCTGCTTCTCGCCGCCGCTGAGCCGGAAGCCCCGCTCGCCGACGATGGTGTCGTAGCCCTCGGGCAGGTCGGTGATGAACCGGTGGATGTTGGCGGCGCGGCAGGCCTCGATCATCTGCCGCTCGGTGGCATCCGGCCGCGCGTAGAGCAGGTTCTCGCGGATGTTGGCGTGGAAGAGGAACGTCTCCTGCGTGACCATGGCGATGTGGCTGCGCAGCTCATCCTGATCGAGGTCGCGCAGGTCGTGGCCATCGAGCGTGATCCGGCCGGCATCGGGGTCGTAGAAGCGCGGCAGCAGGTAGGTGATGGTCGTCTTGCCGGCGCCGCTGGGCCCGACCAGCGCCACGCGCCGGCCCGGCTCGATCTGGAAGCTCACGTCGCGCAGTGCGAAGCCGTTGTCCGGTGCGGCCGGTGGCGGGGCAGCGATTTGCTCGGGTGAGCCCGTCGCCTGCGGCGGGCGGTAGGACAGGCCCGGGGCCACCGCGTGCAGCAGCGCCGGCGGCGGCGGGTAGGAAAAGTCCACGTGCTCGAAGCCGATGCGCCCGCGCACCACCGGCAGGGGGGCCGGGTCAGGCCGGTCGGCCACGTCGCGCGGCATGTCCAGGTACTCGAAAATGCGCTCGAACACCGCCACGGCACCCTGCACGTCCACGTACACCGTCATCAGTTGCGTCAGCGGCCGGTAGAGCATCGTCAACAGCGCGGCGAACGCCACCAGGTGCCCCAGCGTCATCTGCTCGCGCATCACCTGGTGGCCGCCGTACCAGAAGATCAGCGCTGGTCCCACTGCGCTGAAGATGCTCAGGATCATGAAAAGCCACCGGCCCACCACCGCCTGCCGCACGTTCAGGTTGCGCAGCGCCCGGCTGTGGTCCTTGAACTGCCCGGCATCGGCATCGCGGCGGCCGTAGATCTGCATCAGCATCGACCCGCCCACGTGCAGCCGCTCGCTGAGAAACGCCGTCAGCGAGGCATGGCTCTGCTGCGTCTGCGCTGAAAGCCGCCGCCGGATGCGACCCACGATGCGCGAGGGCAGGTAGAAAAGCGGCACGATCATCACCGCGATGATCGTCAGCCGCCAGTTCATCGCCAGCATGGCCACCGCCGTGGCCGCGAGCGTACACGCGTCGCGGGCGATCGTCACCAGCGTGTTGGTCGCCACGCTCTGCACGGCGCTGACATCGTTGTTCACCCGCGAGACGATCTCACCGGAGCGCGTCGCGGTGAAGAAGCGCAGCGACATGCGCTGAAGGTGGCCGAACAGCTCGTTTCGCAGGTCGAAGAGCATCCCCTGCCCCGCCGAGGCCGTCAGCGACTGCTGCACCACGCCGATGAAGCCGATGGCCACCGCCAGGCCCACCATTGCCCCCACCAGCAGGGTCAGCAGCGTGCCATCGCCCTCGGGTATGGCACGGTCGAGGATCATGGCCACGGCGAACG
>PUMS01000395.1 GCA_003551485.1 Phycisphaeraceae bacterium
AAGTCCTCTGCGCCGTGGAGAAACCGCGGCTGGGTCGAGCGGCACACCGCCATCACCCGCGACGGCTCGCCCACGAACCAGCGCATCAGGTCGATGCGGTGGGTCGCCAGCGAAATGACGACCCCGCCGCCGGCGCGGCGGGCGTCGCGCACCCAGGTGCGGCTCTCCCCGCCGCGCTTGCCACCGCCGTTGCTCTCGACCCGCGCTGCGCGGATCGCGCCCAACTCGCCCGAGTCGATCAGGCGCTTCACCGCCCGGTAGTTGGCCTTGTACCGCTGGTTCTGTCCCACCATGAGGACCACGCCCGCCTCTTCGGCGGCGGCCACCATCGCCCGGCAGTCGGCCATGTTCGTGGCCATGGGCTTTTCCACAAGCACGTGCAGCCCGCGCTGCGCTGCGGCGATGACGTCGCGGGCGTGCTCATCGTGGACCGTGCAGACCACCACCGCATCGAGCCGGCGCCCATCGCCTGCCCCCGGTCCCTCGCCGGGGGCATCGAGCATGGCCTCCAGGTCGGCGAAAGCCCGCCGCGGCGGCAGGTCCAGCTCGTGCGCCAGCTCCTGCGCGGCCGGCTCGTAGCGATCGCATACCCCCGCCACCTCGAAGCGCTGCGGCCATTGGCGCATGATGTGGCCATGGCGCCGGCCCATCCGCCCGGCCCCGACCACGCCCACGCGCAGCGGCCTGTTCTGGCCAGGTTCGCTCATGGCCGCATCATATCCGAACACCGGACTCCGCACACCCGTTTCGCCGCCGCCATCCATCGCATCCGGGGCCGGGTGGCACGGGTGGCTTGTCCACCCGTGTCTGCGGCCGAGACCAGGAGTACGGGCGGACAAGCCGCCAGCGGCACCCGAGCGCTGTGACCTGATCCGCTGCGACGATGGGTACCGCCGCTCACACCGCCAGGCGGTGGCGGCGGCGAATGGCCTTCTCCACGGCGATCACCGGCAGCACCACCAGGCCCAACAACAGCGCCCACAGCAGGTCGATGGCGTCGAGCGGGGAGGTGCGGAAGAGCGTGTTCATCACCGGGGCGTAGACGAACGCCGCCTGGAGCAGCAGCGTCGTGACAATGCCCACAAAGACGTAGGGGTTGCTGAAAATGCCCAGCTTCAGCACCGACCCGCGCAGCGACCGGCAGGTGACGGTGTAGAAGATCTGGAAGAACATCAACGTCGTCACCGCCATCGTCTGGCCCAGGCTCATGGCCGACTCGATCTGCTGCTGGGTCGGCTCGGCGGGCAGGTCGGCGTGGTAACGGTAGAGGAACAGGCCCACCGCGCCGGCGGTCATCATCGTGCCGATCAGCACCACGCGCCAGAGGATGAACAGGTCCAGGATGGGCTTGTCGGGCCGGCGCGGCGGGCGGCGCATCACGTCCGGCTCCATCTGCTCGAAGGCCAGCGGCAGCGCCAGGGCCGCGGTCACCACCAGGTTCACCCACAGAATCTGCGCCGGCAGGATCGGCAGCAGCGGCACGATTTGCTCGCCCTCAGCGCCGCCGCCGCCCCCCCCGCCGCCACCGGCTGCGCCGTTGAGCACCATGATGGGGAAGGTGGCCACCGCCACCAGCAGTGTCAGCGCCTGGCCGAGGTTGGTCGGCAGCATGAACGCCAGGGCCTTGACCAGGTTGTCGAACACCCGCCGCCCCTCCTCGACCGCGGCCTCGATGGTGGCGAAGTTGTCATCGGTGAGCACGATCGCCGCCGACTCCTTCGACACCGCCGTGCCCGTGATGCCCATGGCCACACCGATGTCAGCGCGCTTCAGCGCCGGGGCATCGTTGACCCCGTCGCCGGTCATGGCCACGATCTGGCCCTGGCGCTGAAGCGACTCGACCAGCCGCAGCTTGTGCTCGGGCGCCACGCGGGCGAAGACATTGCTGGCCATGGCCTTCTCATCGAGCGCGGCATCGTCCATGTGGCCCAGGTCGCGGCCGGTGACGGCCTCGGCGCCGTCCTCGACCAGGTCCAGCTCGCGCGCGATGGCCATGGCGGTCACGGGGTGGTCGCCGGTGATCATCTTCACCGTGATGCCCGCCTCGTGGCAGGCGGCGATGGCGCGGATGGCCTCCTCGCGCGGCGGGTCGATCATGCCCGTCAGGCCCAGGATCTCCAGCCCTTCGGCCACATCCTCTTCCTCGACGGCTTCGAGGCGACGGTCGACCCTCAGCCGCGCCATCGCCAGCACCCGCTGGCCCTGCCGGGCCATGTCGTCGACGGCCTGGTGGAAGCGGTCTTCATCCAGCGGCTCACCGTCCGGGCCGGATGCAGCGCGCTGAAAGAGCACGTCCGGCGCGCCCTTGATGTAGATCACGCTGCCATCGCCATCCCCGTGCAGCGTGGCCATGAACTTGCGCTCGGACTCGAACGGCACCAGGTCGATGCGGCGGTGCTCCTCGCGCAGGGTCTGCGGGTCCAGCCCCAGCTTCGCCGCGGCCACCACCAGCGCGGCCTCGGTCGGGTCGCCGTTGATCCGCCAGCCGTCCTGCTCATCGTGCCACAGCGTTGAATCGTTGCACAGCAGCCCCGCCAGCAGCATCCGCCGCACCGGCTCGGGCGCCTCATCGAGCACCTGCCCATCGCTGCTGAGCTCGCCCTCGGGCGCGTAACCGACCCCGCTCAGCTCCCACTGGCCCGAGGGCGTCCACAACCGTGTCACGGTCATCTCGTTGCGCGTGAGCGTGCCGGTCTTGTCCGAGCAGATGATCGTCGTCGAGCCCAGCGTCTCGACCGCGGGCAGTCGGCGCACGATGGCGCGGCGGCGGGCCATGCGCTGCACGCCGATGGCCAGCGAGATGGTGATCACCGCCGGCAGGCCCTCGGGAATCGCCGCCACCGCCACGCCGATGGCCACCAGCGCCGCATCGGCCACCGGATAGCCGCGAAGCAGCCCCACGACCAGGAACACCGCCGCCACCGCCAGGATCGCCACCGTCAGCCACTTGCCCAGGATGGCGATGTTTCGCGTCAGGGGCGTCTCGATCGAGCGGGTCTGCTCGAGCATCTGCGAGATGCGGCCAAGCTCGGTGGCCCCGCCGGTAGCCACCACCAGCCCCCGCGCCGTGCCGTTGGTCACCAGCGTGCCGCCGTAAGCCATGCAGGCGCGATCGCCGACGACTTCATCGGCTTCGACCGGCTCGGTATTCTTGCTTACCGGAACCGATTCACCGGTCAGCGCCGCCTCATCGGCGCGGAAGTTGCGCGCCTGGAACAGGCGCAGGTCGGCCGGAATCTTGTCGCCGGTCTCGAGGATGACCACGTCGCCGGGCACCAGTTCAGTGACGGGCACGTCGCGCTGCTTGCCGTCGCGCAGGACGGTGGTCAGCTCCGGTACCATCTTCGTCAGGGCCTCGATGGCCTTGTTGGCACGGTATTCCTGGACGAAGCCGATGATCGTATTGAGCACCACCACGCCCAGCACCACCGCGCCATCGATCACCTCGGCCATGAAGAAAGCGGCGATGCCCGCGGCGATCAGCACGTAGACCAGCGGGCTGGTGACCTGGCGGATGAGGATCGCCAGCGGCCCCTCCATCGTCTCGCGCATCAGCAGGTTGGGGCCGTAGCGGTCCAGCCGCGCGGCCGCTTCCTGCTCACTGAGGCCCTTCTCACCGGCTTCGATCCGCTGGCGCACCTGCTCGAGGTCCATGGCGTGCCAGGCGGGGGCCTCGGGAGCCGACGGCGACTGCATCGTGGCGGTCGATTGGTCGTTCATGCTGTCCA
>PUMS01000400.1 GCA_003551485.1 Phycisphaeraceae bacterium
AGGCGCATGGTGCCGTAGATGCGGTCATCCCAGCCCAGCTTGCGGGCCGGATCGCGGATGACGCGGCCGACCAGGTCGTTGAGGTGGGGGTTGACCATGCGCTCAAGCAGATCCTCGGCGTAAGCGGTGAAGCCGGCGGGGGTAAACAGCGGATCATCCAGCAACGCGTGGCGCTGGATCAATGCCCGGCCGCACTCATCCAGAAACGCCGCGCGGGCGATGGCCATCAGGTCATCGTGGGCGGCCGCCTCGGCCATCGTGCTCAGGCCGCGCTGGTGGGCGAGGTAGCCGATGAGGGCGTGGATGGCGTTGTGGCCGTAGAGCTTGGCCTCCTCGAACGGCAGCAGGTCCGCCTTCTGCTGAAAGACGTCGATGGCAGGCTCGAAGCCCGGCACGGTGATCTTCGAGATGAGGATGCGGTTGAAGGCCTCGACCAGCACAGCGCGCGGCGTGGTGGGAGTGAGGGGCAGCAGGCCCAGCCGCGTGCGGGTGGGCTCATCGTCGATCACACCGCTCATCTTCCCGATGACGGTGTTGAGCGCCTGCAACTGCACCATCATCTCGGGGCCGAGTCGCCTTTGCAGGTGGTCGGTGAGGATTTCCGCGGCGTGGTTGTGGTTCTCCGCGGCGTAGAGGATGGCACTGTGCCCGGAAGCCCGCCTGGTCAGGGCCTCGGTGAGGATGCCCACCACGCTGGCCTCATTGCCGCGATCGTAGAAATCGACACTGGGCAGCGCCGTGGCCATTTCCGTGGCCTCGGCCGCGGCTTCGATGATCCGGCGGCGCTGGGGCGGGTCGTTGGGATCGAGCAGTTCGATGCCGTCAATGGCGACCGCCTCGATGCGGTCGGGGTGGGCGATGTTGATCGTGCAGCGGCCGCCGGCATGGCGCACGGCCTCGACCAGTTCCGTGTCGACCTCGGCCACGATGAACCGGCCAAACCGCCCCGTCCGCCAGGCCTCATAAAGAAACAGGGCGCTTTGAATGGGCCCGAAACCGAAGCCGAGAAACGTCCTGGCAGCCCTGTCAGTCAACGGTGCGTTCCTTTTCAAGCGTCGCCGGGAGCGGGCGGGTATGGGCGGGATCGGCAGGGGGTAGTGACCAGCCCAAAGGATAACGCACCGGCCACACCGAGCCACCTGCCCGATATAAACAAGGAAGGAAGAGGCAAGAAGGGGCGGATCGCCGCAAAGCGCACGCCTCCCCCTGTTCGCGGTTGCAGCGGGTCAGTCCTCTTGCGCGGTGGCGCGGGCGGCCTCGATGACGTCCGGGGGCGCCGTGCGCTGCAACTGCTCGCGGCGATCTTCGATGGTGAAGGTGGCGCTGAGGCGGCCGTCGGTGAAGTCGTAGCGACCCCTGACGGTGCCTACCTCCCCCCATGGCGCCCGCACGGTGCCGGAGAAGGTGGCGCTGTCGCCGCCACCGATGCCCGAGCCGCGCCATTCCAGGTTCTGCACGCTGAAGGCCTCACTCCCGGCGCGGTGTTCATCCAGGGCCTCGTTAAGCGCCGTGAACACCCACTGCTCGACGGCGCGAATCTGCCCTCGGGGCACGGTGGGGGAGAGATCGAAACCGAGGTGGTGACTCAGTGCCCAGGTGCCGGCGCCGACCAGCGCCAATGCGCCCAGCCACGTGATCAGGTGGGAGAAAAGCCCCCGCCGGCTCTGAAACCGCGCCGGGGCCGGATACGCGGCGGGTTGACCGTTGGCACGCGGGGCCGCGGACGGGCTGGCGGTCGCCGCGCGGGATGCGCGCCCGGCCGGTACGTCATCGGCGAGTTCGTAGCCCGTTGTTTCATCGGCCCGTGCCGCAGCCCGAGCCGGCTCGAGGTCAGACTCTGCACCGTCGGGTTCACCATCCTCTGCCAGAGGGGGCGCAGCGGCGGCGGCCTGCGCGGCCAGTTCGCGAAGCGGGTCATCTTGGGCATCCGCATCATCGACTGCCAGTGCGCCGCCGGGGCCGTACCCGCCATCCACAACGCCCGGCCCGGCCACCGACTCCGAGCCATAGGCGGTGCTCTGGAGCAGGTCTTCGGGCTCGGGCTCGGGGCCGTTGCCCGCTGTCACAAGCAGCAGTTGGACCTCCTCCTCCGGCGGCGGCTCGATCAACCCCTGCCGGGCGGGGGGCTGCGGAGGCTGGGGCACGCGCAGCACGCGCTGGCACCGCCGACAGCGCGCACGGCGGCCGGCGTGCTGGGCCTGCACGCGGTAATGGGCCCCGCAGGGGCAGCGGACTTTCATCGTCGTGGGGGTCGACATCACCGTAACCTCTATCGGACAGGTCCCCCGCGGCCCTGTGCCCAAGCCGGCATCGCGCTCCGCCGCGCTGCCCATCCCCGCCATCACCTTCACTTCGGCCCTGCATCAGCGTCAGCAGGACGTGGGAGCCCACGGCCACGGGCGCCCCGCGGGCGCCAACCCCGTATCCTTGGCCTACGCGCCGCCGGATGCAAGCCCCACGCCGGTTCGAGGCGCGGTCCCTCCCGACAACACCACGGGAGGCCGAAACCGCGTGATCGTGGGCCGCCCGGCCACGCGCACCGGTACAGATGGTACGCAAACCCGACCCGCCTGCTTCCCCATGGAAACGCCCGATCGCCGATATCGTCTCACCCGCCGCCAGCGCCTCCGCGGCCGCCGCGCCTTTTCGTGCATCTTCAACAAGGGTTTGAGAAAGAGCGCCGGCCCCATCGCCGTGATCGCCCTGCCCAACCATTGCGGCACCTGCCGCCTGGGCCTGGCCGTGAGCCGGCGGGTGGGCAATGCCGCGACGCGAAATCATATCAAACGCCTGATTCGCGAGGCCTTCCGCCTCCAGCAGCATGACTGGCCGCGAAGCTACGATCTGGTCGTGGTCGTCCGCCCCCACAAGCCGGCGGGCCTGGCCGACTACCAGCGGATGCTCTTCGGCGCGATCCGCTCGGTCCACCTGGCCTGGCAGCGGCGAGGGCGGCGAACCCGCAAGGAGTCCGGCGATGCCCCCGGCGCGTAAGCCGCCAGCAACCCGCCACGCCCCTGCCGCCCGCCGCGGCGGCGCCCTTGGACGCGCGGCCGCGGCGGTGCTGATCGCCCTGGTCTACCTCTACCGCGGCACGCTGGGCCCGCTGCTGGGCGGCCACTGCCGGTTCCAGCCCACGTGCAGCCAGTACATGATCGACGCCATCCGCAAGCACGGCCCGCTTCGCGGCACCGCCCGTGGCCTGTGGCGCATCGCGCGCTGCAACCCCTGGGGCGGCTGCGGCTACGACCCGGCCTGAACGCCGCCGGGCGCGGGACGGGTATCGCCGGGCATGGCGGGGTTCAGCGGGAGTCGCTCATGTCCTACCGCACACCCAAGGCCATGAAAAACGTGCTGCTGCGCGGTGGGCAGTTGGCGCGTTGTGGTGCAGGCTTCCAGCCTGCTCCGACGAATTGTTGGAGCAGGCTGGAAGCCTGCACGACAACCCACCGCCCGTCCGTCCGGGCGATTTTCAAGGCACGTGGGGTGGCGGAGCGTGGCGAGGGGCTACAGCCCGTAGTCCTCGCCCAGGCGGGCCTCGAGGTGGTTCAGCAGCGGCTCGGAACTGAGGCCGCCGCCGGTCACCTGGCGGCACAGGTCCTCGCTGAGGTAGCGCCGGCCCTGGCTGTAGATGCGCTCGGTCAGCCACTGCCGAAGCGGGCCGAACTCGCCGCGGGCGAACATCGCATCCACGTCGCCCAGCGCTGACTGCGCCGCCTCGAAGAACTGCGCCGCGTAGAGGTTGCCCATCGTGTAGGTCGGGAAGTAGCCCATCGCGCCGATCGACCAGTGGACATCCTGCATGCAGCCATCGGCATCGTTGGGCACCTCGATGCCCAGGTCACGGGCGTAGGCCGCGTTCCACGCCGCGGGCAGGTCGTCCACGCTCAGATCGCCCCCGAGCAGCCGGCGCTCCAGTTCGAAGCGGATCATGATGTGCAGGTTGTAGGTCGTCTCATCGGCTTCGACGCGGATCAGGCCCGGCTCGACCCGGTTCATGCTCACCCAGGCCTCATCCGGCCCGACCCCGGTGAAGGCATCGCCGAAGTGCTCACCCAGCAACGGCGCACACCACCGCCAGAACGAGCGGCGCCGGCCCACGAAGTTCTCCCACAGCCGGCTCTGGCTCTCGTGGATCGACAGGCCCACCGCCCGGCCGAACGGTTCGCCGACGTGCTCGGCCGGCACCGACTGGTTGTAGATGCCGTGACCGGTCTCGTGCATGGTCGAGCCCAGGGCATCGCCGAGGTTGTCCTGGCCGAAGCGCGTGGTCATGCGCACATCATCGCGGTGCGTGCCCCCGCAGAAGGGATGCGCCGAGACATCCAGCCGCCCGCGGCTGAAGTCGAACCCCAGCCGCTCGGCCACCGCGCGAACGAAGCGCATCTGCGCGTCGATGGGCACCCGCACGCGGTTGAGTGCATCTTCGGGCTGCCGGCCGCCCTCACCGATGCGCTGGATCAGCGCCACCAGCCTCGGCCGCAGCGGGTCGAACACCGCCTCGACCCCGCGGGCGGTCAGCCCCGGCTCGAACCCTTCGGCCAGCGCATCCCAGCGTTCGCCATCCTCGGGCCAGCCGTAGCACTCGGCCTTGCGGTTGAGCAGGTCGATGAGCGTCTTCAGGTGCGGCTTGAACGCGGCGTAGTCGTCGGCCTTGCGCGCTTCGGCCCACACGTGGCGGGCGATGCTGGTGGCGCGGCTGAACTCGGCCACCAGTTCCGCCGGCAGCTTCAGCGCCCGGTCGTAGTCGCGGCGAAGCTCGCGAAGGTTCACCGCCGGCGGCGACAGCGCATCGGCGGTGAGCGCATCATCGGCCTCGCATGTTGAAAGCAGCTCACCGATGCGCGGCGAGGTGAACCGCTCGTGACGCAGGCGCGACAAGAGCGCCGACTGGCCCGACCGGTAAGCCACGCCCGCCGGCGGCATCATCGTCTCCTGGTCCCAGCTCAACAGGCTCGCCGTCCCGCCGAGCAGGTCGATCTGGCGGACCTCGGCCATCAGCGCTTCATAGGGCGATTGCGGCATCGTCATGGCTCCTGCTGCCCGCCCATCATCGGTGCCGACGCTGCGGCGGCACCGCGCGGGTCGGGCAGCGGGGCATGATCGCCCACGGAGGCGCCCGGTTCAAGCCCCGGCCATGGCCTGGACCTCGGCATCGGTGGTGAACTTCTCGAAGTCGACCACGCGACCGCCGTCGAGGCAGCATTCGATGATGCGGCGGCCGAGCGGGGCCAGGTCGGGCTCGATGAACTTGCCCAACTGCTCGCGGAAGAAGGCGTAGAGCTGCTCGGCGCCGGCATCGTAAGCCGGCTCGCCGACCTCGGGCTGGGTCTGGACGTCGAGAAACTCGTGGCCGATGACCGCCCCTTCGACCTGCAACGAGGCCGGGGTGTAGCCCAGCAGCGGGCAGCGGGCCTCGTTGAGTTGATGGGGCTTGAAGCGGGCCTGGCCCCGCCGCGCCAGGTACTCGCGCGCCACCCACTGGGGCATGAAGCCCACCGACCACGCGCCCACGTGCTGGTTGGGGCAGAGGATGAACAGCGTCCTGGGCGTGGTCATGATCTGGCGAAGCAGCAGGTTGGCCTGCGCCACGCGGCGGCCGGTGGCGAACGGCCAGTAGGAGCCCACACCCTCCGAACTCATGCCCTCGCTCTGCACGATGCTGGGGTTGGCATGACCCCGCGGCGCGGTCAGCCGCCACAGCCAGGCCAGCGCCGGCGGCAGCACGTGGAACAGGCCAAGGATGCCGTAGCTGGGCTGCTGCCGCGTGCAGGGCGGTGTCCGCACGCCGAAGCTGCGGATGTCCACCGTCACCGGCTCATCCACCACTCCGGGCACGATGTGGCGCGGCAGGATCACCCGCGGGTTGGGACAGGGCAGACCCGGCTCATCCTCGATGTGCTCCCAGATCAGCGCCCGGGCGCCGGGCACGGCGTCGATGCTCAGAAACAGCAGCGGGGCCGGCGGCTGGGCCGTCAGCGCCTCGAGGTAGGGGTCCACGCCGTAGGCATCGATGTGGTTGACGCGGACGAACCAGGCCCGCTCGGCATCCATCAGCCGCAGGCGGCCGCTGCCCGGTTGCTGGATCGAGGGCAGGCACAGGGCCATGTCATCGGTCACCGGGTTCAACTCGCAGCCGCGCGGCAGCGTCAGCAGCAGCTTCTCACCGGTCTGGAGGTTGCGGCCCAGCAGGAGCTGGCCGTCGGGCTCGCGGTGGACCTGCTCGAGCATCTCGCTCTTGCCCCCGCCGCTGGCGCCCTCGTGCATGATGACCACATCGTTGTCATAGGGCGTGACCACCCGCACGGTCGAGCAGTGGGCGGTGACCCAGCCATCCTGCTCGCCGAGGTTGATCAGCACACCGTAGATGCCCTTCTTGGCGCTGGGGCCGGGGTAGAGGTTGAAGCTGAACAGCTCGTGCAGGCCGTCGGTGCGGTTGTGTACCACCACCTGGCGGCCGTCGAAGTGGCTGTGGCGGAACGGCGGCGCCACGTAGATGATCGCCCGGGGGTCGAAGCCCTCACCCACCTGCTGCCCGCTGAGGATGCCCTGGAGCATGCCCAGGCCCAGGGCGAAGAAGCCGGCGTTGGCCGGGGCGATCACCGCCGCATCCACCTCGGCCATCCGGTGGCCGGCATGAAAGCCGAAGACCGCCAGTTCCTGGCCCTTGAGCCAGTCCAGCGCCTCGCTGCGCAGATCGCCAAACGGCCGGCCGAAGCGGTCCTGGAAGCGGGCCTTGTCCGTGGGCTGTTCATCGCCAATGAACATGCAGTCGGGGTCACGCCGCCGCATATACGGCTCGATGTAGTTGGCTGCCACGCCGTTGCGAACCCGGCAGGCCCGCGCCTCGACCACGCGGCCGCGGCCGGGCACCTCGTAGGCCACCTCGTGCCAGGTGCCGTTGGCCCCGCCGCAGGCCAGCCCCAGCAGTTGGTCCACCGATTCGGCCACGGTCACCGCCGGGGCCGCGGCAAGCACTTCGACGGCATCATCGGGCAGATTCAGACGTTTCCAGTCAAGCATGGGGCAACACCTTCTGAGGTTGGCAGCGCCTCGGGGCGCCGGGGGGGTTGGGGTCGCTGGCCTGCCCGGGGGCCGCAAGGACGCAGCAACGCTGTGGCGACACCACCGCAGCACCCCATCCCCCAAGGGGCTGGAACCTCGTGCCGTCATCGCGCGCACCGCGGGCAGGCCGCCTCAACGGACTCGTTTCCCGTCAATGATCCGGGCCCCTGCCCGGTCGGCTGGGCGCATCGCTCTGGCCATCGGGCACCCTATTTATCTGTCCCCGCCCCATCGGTCAAGCCGCCGATGAGCGGGTGTGGACGGGGAGTGCCGGGTCCTTCAGGCCGCCGGGCGGCGGGGAGTTGCTCATGTCGCGCGGCGACACCCAAAAGCAATGCAGAGCGCGCAGGGCGGAGCGCTCTCACGCCCCTCTCCCTTCCGGGGGCGGGAGAAGGAGTCCGAATCTTGAGCAGAGGGTGGGAACGGCCACCGCCGGCATCCGCCGCAGGTTCGCTACTGCATCAGCACCCAGGTCAGCAGGTTGGCGTTGATGAGGTTGGCGTTGCGGATTTCGTTGCCGCCGCAGCAGCAGCAGCCGCCGCCGGCGTTGCTCGAGTCGTTCAACCCCACCGGTGAGAACACCAGCGCCAGGCGGTCATCGACCTCCAGGCCGTAGATCGCCGGCTGCGTGGTCTCGCGGCGCAGGTCGATGCGGTCGATGGGGTGAAGCGTGTCGAAGATGGGGTGGCTCATCGCCAGCGGCTGAAGCGACGCATCGGCGAAGGCATCGGCGATCGCCGCGCGGAAGCTGCTGGCCCAGGCATGATCCGAGCACGCCGCGGAGGCGAGGATGAACCCGCCCGAGCGCAGGTGGTGGCGAAGCCGCTCGAGCTGCGCCTCATCCAGCTCGAACGGGCCGTTGCCGGTCATCACCAGGAACGGGTAGGCGGCCAGGTCGTCACTGCGCAGGTCCAGGTCGTAGAACCGCCGCTCAACCCGCGCCACGCCGGCGCGGTCCACCGTGGCCAGGAAGCCGCTGGCAAAGCACACCTCATCCACGCGCTCGGCATAGAGCAACCGGCCCACGCGGACCACGCCCTCGCGCACGGGCGGGTCATCACCGCCCCGCCGCGCATCAGCGGCCGCATCGCCGCCGGCAGGTTCGTCAGCGGTGGCCGCGGACTCACCGCCCCCGCCCCCGTCCTCGCCCTCGGCCAGGGCCAGGCCGCTGACGGCCAGCACCGCCAGGCTCAGAAGCAGCATTGCCCAGCCGGGGGCGCGCCAGGCGAAGGGGGTGTTCGGTGTCGCATGCATCATCGCTCTCCTTGCGTTTGCAGGTTCTCGCGGGTTTGCAGAAGGCGCTCGAGGCCGATCATGTAGGCCCGCACCGCTGCGCGGTGGCGATGGGGGATGGCCTCGGCGGCGGCCTCGGCCTCATCGACGTGCTCGCCTTGCGCCACCTGGTCGAAGCCGGTCTCTCCCTGCGGGTCGATGTCCAGCGCCTCATCGCCCGGCCCCGGCTCACTGTCCAGCAGCCCGGCCAGTGCCTCGACGGCATCTTCCAGTTGCAGTTGCGAGCCGGCCATGGCGGCGCGGTCGATCTCGGCCGCATCGCGCAGCGCCGCCACCCATTGGGCCGCGCGGCCGGCATCGCTGACACCGCCGTGGCCCTCGCCCTGCTCGGGATCGCCGGCGGCTTCACCGGGCCGGTCCGCCGCGACATCCTGCACCTGGAGCCGGGCGAGCATCTGCGCTGCCTGGCGCATCGCCTCGGTGAGTTGGGCAAGCTGGCCGGCCTCATCGCGGGCGCCCTCGGCGGCCTGCTGGAGGCGGTCGTGCAGGGCCTGGGCATCGGCCAGGCCGCGCTCAAGCCGCCGGGCGAGTTCATCCAGACGCTCCTGGTCCACCTCATCCAGCGCTGCACCGGGGCCGCGGTCTTCAACCTTCTCATCCAGGCGCCGGGCAAGCTCGCGCGCCTGTGCCATGAGCCTGTCAAGCTCATCCTGGAGCCGCTGAAGCTCTTCACCGCCCCGCCGCGCGGTGTCGAGCAGGCGGCCGCTGGTGTGCGGCTCATCGCGGTCGGCGATCTGCTGGCGCACCTGAAGCCGCACGGGCTCGGCCCACAGGGGTTCAGCACCGGCCTCATCGTCGGGCTCGACCAGGGCCACGTGCAGCCAGTAATCGCCGCGGCGGGTGGGGGGGCCGGGGGCGGGCACACCCAGGCCGAGCGTGGTCGAAGTCCCAGCGCCGATCGCAGGCACCTCGCGCCCGGCCGCGGCCGGGCCGCGCTCGGCGGGCGAGGGTTGTGCATCGCCATGGCCGGTGATGTGGCCCACCAGTTGCGCCGGTGTGCTGGACCGGCCGCCACGGTTGTACACCCGCACGGGCACGCGGACGGTCTGGCCGGGTATGGCTTCGAATCCGCCCGGCGGCGGGTCGGCCAGTTCGATGTGCAGCGACGCCGGTTCGAGCGGCCGCGGCTGGATGAGCTTCTGACGCGAGCGGGCGGTGCCGGCCTCGATGCGGAAGTGGATCGGCCCGGTCACGCTGCTGAAGCGGTGGATGAACTCGCGGCCGGCGGCGGCTTCGCGCTCAGCGCGGCCGGCATCGCGCATCGGCCAGCGCTGAAGCTCATTGCCGCGGGCATCGAGCTGAACCAGATGCGCCTGCTCGACGTTGCGCCCGCCGATCGCCACCCGCACCACCGCCGGTTCGCCCTTTTGCACATCCGCCGGCTCGATGCTCACCAGCAGCCGGGTCATGCTGAACGGCGGGTGGTCCGCCCAGGGCGCCAGCAGCCGCCACGTGCCGGTATGGAACAGCCCCGGCATGGCCAGGCCCAGCGCTGCGATGAGCATCACGAGCACCACCAGCGGCCGCGCTGCGATCCGCACCAGGCGCCGGGCGCCGCTTCGCTTCGCCCATACGCCCTCGATCGCCGTCCGGCCCCGTGACAGGCTTCGCGAGGCCAGCGCCTCAGCCAATGACGCTCCCGCGCCATGGCGGCCGGCCGCGGCGGCGGTGGGCAGGGTCAGCGCATTAACAAGCTCGTTGTCCTGAAGCTCACCGGCGCGCTCCAGTCGGCGCGCTTCGGCCAGGATGCGGTCGCGGCCCGGCCGCGGGTACAGCCGCCACAGCAGCCACGCCGACCACGCCGCCACCGCCACCAGCGCCACCGCCCTCGCCGCGGCGGGCAGCCGCCAGATGGCATCGACCCCCACCAGCACCAGCCACACCACGCCGATGCGCCATGCGGCCTCCATCAGCGCCGCCAGCCACAGCCATCGCCGGTGCTGGCTTGCGGAATGCTCCACGGCCGCACGCAGCGGTGAGTCGGTGATCGGGTTGGTCGCTTCAACGGTCATTTCGCCTGCCTTTTGCACCGCTCCTTCAAATCCTAGACCTCACCGAGCCGGCGCCGCGCAAACCATTCAGCGGTAAACAGAAACAGCGCCAGCGCCAAAAGCCAGGGTTGGTCAAAGGCATCCTCGATCACCGGGTCACCTTCGCTGAGGCGCTCGACATCCTCAAGCTCATCCAGCAACGCTTCAGGCTCATCGAGCTCGAGCACGCGGCCGCCGGTGGCCTGCGCCAGGTGTTCCATCGCCGCGCGGTCGGCCGAGGGGTCGCGGCGCTCCTCCGAGGCCTCGCGCACGGCGAATCGGCGCTCGAGCGTCACCGGCTCGGCATTGTCATCCTCACCGATCGCGGCCGAGACCCCGACGGTGTAGACCCCCTCCTGCTCAGCCCGCACGCGCGTGCCGTGGCGGCGGCCGCTCTCACCCATCGGCGACAGCGGCTGCGAAAGCGTTTCACCCTGCGGCGTGGTGATGGTCAACTCCGGTGAGAAGCCCTCGACCTCGAACCGCGTGGCCACCTGCACATCCACCTCCCCGCCCCGCCGCACCAGCATCCGGTCCAGCGACAGCGCCACATCCTGACCGGGCAGGAAATCATCGCCCAGCGCCAGCCATCGCAGCAGTCGCAACCAGAACACCTGATACAGCGAGCGGTACTCATCCAGCCCCGGCGGCAGGAACGCCCACTGCCACAGGCCGTCGCTGAGGATGGCGAACACGCGGCCGTCGGCACCCACCTGCTGGTAGGCCAGCGCTGCCATGGGTGCTGCCTCGGCCTCGCCATCTGCCGGACGCTGCTCAGCCAGCACGATGCTGGCGGCCTTCAGGTCACTCACCCGCGTGGCGGCGCGCATCGAAGGCAGGCGCGACAGCACCACACCCGGGTCACCGAACTCGGCAAGGTCCAGCACGGGGGCCGTGCGGCCCGGCGGCGTCAGCTCCAGCCGCAACTGTGTCACCGCATCCGCGCCCCAGTCCACCGGCAGCAGGTGGCCGAGCTGCTCGAGCGCAGCGCGGCCGGAGGGGTCGTCGGGCTCGAAGGGCCGGCCCGCGGCCAGGATGATCGACCCGCCTCGGTCCTTAACGAACCGCGAAAGACCCTCCAACCCCCGCTCATCCAGCAGCCGCTCGACCTGCCGGCCCAGCACGATGATGTCGTAGCGCTCGAAGGCGGCGGCATCCAGCTCCGCCGCATCCTCGAAGCGAGTCCGCCCCCCCCCACCGTCACCGCCCCCGCCGTCGCCGCCATCGCCATCCTCACCGCCGTGGTACCGCGTGACCGCCACGCGGTCGGGCCCGATGGCGTGCATCGTGGTCAGCTCGACCTGTGCATCGCCGCGCAGGGCATGGATGGCGAAGCGCGTGTCCCACGAGGCCAGTCCATCGAGCAGCAGCACGCGCATCCGCTCGCGGCTGACCTGGACGAATACCGAAGCGCGGTTGTTGGCCGTGTGACGCTCACCTGGCAGCGGCTCGGCGGCCACCTCGTAGGCATGCAGCTTCACCTCCCCCGCACGGCCGGCCTCGGGCCGGATGGTGAAACGCGCCTCGCCGCGGCCGTTTTCATCCAGCACCACCGATTCACCGGCGATGCGGCGGCCCTCGTGCAGCAGGTTCACCTGAACGCTGCGACCGGCAGCGCCCAAGCCGCTGACCGCGGCGCGCACCTGCGTCGACTGGCCCTCGAGCAGGCGCGAGGCATCGGCCCATGCCCGAACCGCCACGTCCGGCCCTTCCACCTCGCGGCCCACGGGCACGGCGAAGATGCGCCACCCGCGGGCGTTGAGCATGGCGATGGCCGAGTCCGGCCCCTCCCCGCTGGTGTCGTGGCCATCGGAAAGCAGCAGCACGATGCCGCGGTCGGGCCGGTCGCCTTCGACCCAGTAGCCCCGCTCACCGCGATGCAGGGCCTCGCGCAGCGAGGCGTAAAGATGCGTGGCGTCGCCGGTGGGCTCGATCTCCCAGGCCAGCCACGGCACGATCGGCCGCACGTCGCGGTCGAAGGCATAGGCCTCGAGTTCGGCCTCATCTTCCAGGTCGGCCAGGAAGGATGGGTCCAGCCAGTAGCGGGCGATGGCATCCCAGCGGCTGAGGCGCTGATTGCCCAGTCGCACGTCCTGTTCAGTCATGCTCAGGCTCGTGTCCGCCAGAAGCATCACCAGGGGGCGCTGCGCTGCGGTGTGCGTGGCCTGCGTGAGGATCGGCCCGGCGAGCATCCACGCCACCGCGGCCACCGCCCCCAGGCGCAGCCCCATCAGCAACAGTCCCGCCGCGCCCCACTTCGAGTCCCCCACCTGCCTGCCTCGACCCGGCCAGACATAGAGCCACAGCGCTGCGATCACCGCCAGGGCGACCACCAGCAGCGTCCGCCCCTCGCCAAGGGGCAGGCGATAGCCTTCCATGCCCAGTTCAGGCAGCACGTGTACGCTCCTGTGTCGGCTTCAGCATCTGACCGCCCTCGCCCGCGCGGGCGGGGATCAACCGCACCAGCGCTGCCTCACCCGCCGCAAGCAACAGCGCTGTGGCCAGCAGCCACGGCCAAAGCTCGGTGCGCTGCGGCGTGGCGGGGTTGACCGCGATCCCCCTCGGCCCATCGCCCGCAACCCCCGTGAGGCCCTGATCATCGGCCGCTTCCTCAGCGCCCCGGTCCGACGACAGGGCATCCTCCGGCAAGGGTCGAAAGTCGCTTTCCTGCGGGTCGAGCTCGACCCACGTGCCGGCGAAAGGTTCACCGTCGGCCCAGGCCACGACATACGGACCCGGCCGCTCGGCCCGGCCGACCTCGATGCGGCTCTGGCCGCGCTCGAGTTCACCCTCGACCACCGTTTCCCCATCGGGGCCGAGCACGCGATACCGTCGCGGCCCATCGCCCTCGCGCTCACCAGGCGGAAGCTCGATGCTCAGCATCTGCCCCGGCCGCGGCGGGGGCAGCGACACCTGCCCGCCACCGTGGCCGTGGGCCAGTTCCTGGATCAACATTGGGAAAAGCCGCTGGCGGATGAGCGTGTTGCGCTGCGGGTGCAGGTCGCCGGCCAGGATCGTCAGCCGGCCATCGCCCACGCGGCGGGTGGCCAGGGCGGGTCGGCCATCCTCGAATCGCAGGATCGCTTCGGCTCCGTCGGCCAGCCGGGCATCCAGCACCGCCCCCATGCCCGCCCCGCTCAGCGCCCGCCGCAGGCCGCCCTCGCGCAAGAGGTCCACCAGTGGGTCATCGCCATCACCGGGAACCAGCCCCGGCCACTGCGTGCGGTCTTCGATGGTGTTGAATCCCTCTTCGACAATCACCGGCGGCTGCAAACCGAGCCGCACATCCTCCGCCAGGCGCATCACGGCCTCCGCGGCCTGTGTTGAATCCACCACCCACAGCACGCCACCCCCGCCGCGCAGGAACCCCGCCATCGCCTGCATGGCCTGCCGCGGCAGCTCACCGGTCCCGCACAGCACGAGCATGTCCGGCACCCCCAGTTCGCCATCGCCGCCCAGCAACGCCGCCACTTCATCGCCACCCAGCGCCGCCACGGCGATCGGCGTGTGCGGCCCGGCGACATAGCCGCCGGTGGTGTTATCCCGCTCTTGCGACCACTGCGGCGCCAGGGCTTCCATCACCAGCGCCGCGCTGCGGGATGGCTCACCCCCATCGAGTGCCGTGGCCACCGCCACCCGCCGCGCGGGCGCCACCTGCGCTGCCAGGCCCGTGCGGTTGTCGGCCTTGAAGCCATCGGCGGGTTCGAGCGAGGCCGTCAGCATCGCCAGGCCCGGCTCGGCCAGTTCGATCATCATGGCGATGCGGCGGGTTTCACCCGCGTGCAGGTCCACCCGGCGGCTGACCGACTCGATGCCGCCTTCCACCGTCACGGTGACCGTCCGCCCCTCATCGGCGAAGTTGCTCAACTCGACACTGACCGAGCTTTCGAACCCGATCAACGGGCGCGGCGGGCTCAGCCTCGGGCCGCTGACGGCCAGGTTCGCCTCACCCTCGCCCAGCCGATGCAGCCGCACCACCGCCTTACCGCCCAGCGCCGCCAGCGACCGGGCCGGCCAGGCCGACTGCTGAAGGTCGCTGAACACCTCGACCACCGCCGCCCGGCGCGCGCCCATCGGCCCCTCGCGGGCGCGGTGCAGTTCGAGACGGGCCAGCTCGAGTGCCCGGTCGGCGGCGGCACGCTGCCAGGTCGGGTCGATGCCCGACAGCCGCTGCCGCAGCGACCCGATCGCCGCGGTGGGCTCGCCCGCCAGCAACCCCGGCCGCGAATCCACCAGCACGATCGAGACCAGGTCGCGGCCGGGATCGAGGGCGGCCAGGGTCTGATCCGCGGCGTTGCGCCCCTGCTCGAAGAGCGTGGTCCCCCCCACCGTGCGGTTCATCGACGCCGAGCGGTCGAGCACGATCACCACGTGCCGGCCCGCGCCCTCGTCCACGGCCGCGATCGTTGCCCGCTCCCACACCGGCCGGGCGAACGCCAGCACGATCAGCCCCAGGATCAGGCAACGCAGTGCCAGGAGCAGCCGGTCGCGCAGCCGCAGGTGACGCCGCCCCTGCTCGACCGCCTCGCGAAGAAAACGAATGGTCGGAAACAGCGCCGGCACCGCCCGCCGGCGCGACAGCAGATGCGCCAGCAGTGGGCCCGCCACCGCCGGCAGCAGCGCCCACAGCCACGTGGGCGAAAGCAGTGTCAGCGAGGCCATCATCATCAGCACCACCCTGTTGCCCCATCGGCCCACTCCCGCCCCCACCCCCGGATCACCACCCGCCGGCCCGCCGGGGGCGCACAATGCCACCCCTTGCGCAACCCCTTGTATAGCAATACGATCCCATTGACCAGCCGTGCAAATGCTGCATCCGCCAACGGTCCCGGCCGTGAGGGGTGCTGCCTTTCCTTTACCTGGAAGCGGGGCAGGCGCGAGGGCCGATTCGCAAGGAACCTGTCAGCTTCCCCTCAAGCCTCCGCAAGTGAGAAGTGAAGGCAGCAGCAGGACCACAGCGCCCGGTCGGCCTACGCTTGCACAGCGCCATCAGGATCAGGTAAGGAGCCCAACTCATGACCCAGGAGCAACGCGCTGCGCCCGGTGGTGAACCGGTGGCCGTCGGCCGAAAGGCGCCTGCATTCAGCCTCAAGGACCAGGATGGCCGCACCCACCGGCTCAGGGACTACGCCGGCCGGTGGCTGGTTGTGTATTTCTACCCCCGGGATCAGACCTCCGGCTGCACGAAAGAGGCCTGTCAGTTCCGCGACAGCCTGCCCGATTTCAGCGGCCTCGGGGCGGCGGTGCTCGGGGTCAGCCCCGATTCGATCGACTCCCACGCCCGCTTCCGCCAGAAAGAGAACCTGCCCTTCGACCTGCTGGCCGACCCGGAGGCGAAGGTGCTGTCCAAGTACGGTGTGTGGCAGGAGAAGAGCATGTACGGCCGCACCTATCCGGGCGTGGTGCGCACCACGTACCTGATCGACCCCGAGGGCCGTGTGGCCGAGCGCTGGGATAGGGTGAAGGTGCCCGGCCACGCCGAGGCGGTGCTGTCGCGGCTTGGCGAGTTGTTGCAGGCCCGTGCCGCGGAGGATGGGCCCGCGGGCTGACCCCGCCGCGCCCAGCGCCGATCCCGGCCGTGGCGATCAGCGGTGCTTTGATGCCTCCAAGCCGCGCACCACAC